>JAJAYT010000383.1 GCA_026786085.1 Microcoleus sp. CAN_BIN18
AGGCATCTTGCCTGTTGCTGTTGCTGAAAATGGTGCAATATCTCTGATATTACAGACAATTAATACAGAATTCACAGCGATTTTACCTGCGAATATACAATTAAACTTTTTACCACCTCAACTAACAAATATAGCACTTGCATTCTTAACTCCAAAAGTAGAGTTACCCCTAGAAACTGCCAAACAATATCCTGTTAACTCATTGGGTTGGATTGCATCAACGCGATCGATCAAAGCGGCGCTACCGCAGTTAGAAATAAAGCACTGGAATTTGTTAGCAGTTGCTAGGGAATTAGAACGGCAAAATATTGCTTTTACCTGGGGAACCGCCAAAGCGAATACTACTCATAAAAAAGCTCGCCAGTTCAATCCGAAAACAGTTATAAATAACGACAAAATTATCGATCGTGCTGACCAAGAGAATGTCAACTATCCCCTCGAATATGCTCCCATAACCAGTCAATCTCGCGTACTTGCTGTGATTCCTCATTTTCGCTGCGAACAGTTCCTCCATCGCTGTTTACAGTCGCTAGTAACTCAAACCAGACCTCTGGATGGTATTGTTGTGATTGATGACGGTTCAGAGTCGCCACCTGTAGATATTGTGCGAGAGTTTCCAGGAGTGACTTTATTAACTTCAGCTTTGAATGTCGGCCCTTACCGCTTAATTCAACAGGTAATTGAGCAAACTGATTATGATGCTTATTTATTCCAAGATGCCGATGATTGGTCTAGTTGCGATCGCCTAGAATTGCTGTTAGCAGCAGCGGCAAATTCTGGTGCTGAATTAGTGGGAACCCAGGAGTTGCGCGTGTTTGAAGATGATACGCTTTTACCCGTGGTTTATCCGCTAAATGTCAGCGCCGCCCTAGCAGAAAAACCGGGACATCCGCTGCTGCATCCTACCAGCTTAGTTTCGCGCAATTTAGTCTTGAAATTGGGCGGTTTTGCTACGGGATTGCGGTTTTCGGGAGACACGGAGTTTTTGTTGCGATCGCAATTCGCTGCGACAATCGTGAATATTCCTGATTATGCTTATTTTCGCCGACACCGATGTGGTTCCCTAACTACCGATCGCCAAACCGGATTAAATTCTCCCGTGCGTTTAGAATTGATCCAGCAACTCAAGAAAAAAGCGATCGCCAATACTGCGCAGGTGCGATCGGGAAAATTACCAGATTTGCATCCCTTGAAGACAGTAAAGGCGATCGAACTCAATCATATCACTGGTTTTCCCCTGCGCTGGGCAAACTAAACATCATGTTACAGGTAATCATCCCCGTTAAAAATCGTCCCGAAATCGGCGATTGCGTGCGATCGCTTTTAGTTGCTTCTGGGGTGACTAAAATCCTGATTTGCGATGGTGGAACCACAAACTCTAAATGTTTAACTGCTTTGCAAGATTTAGCAAAAATAAAACAGGTAGACTGGTTCAAATATCCTCAGAATGACTTTAATAAATCTCAGTTAATCAATCAGGGAATTCTCCGCGCTACCAGCGAATATCTGTTAATTTCCGATGCAGATATTATCTGGAACAAACAAACAATTTTACAATTATTATCCTCTGTTTTATCACCAAAAAACCTGAAATCATCTCTAAAAAAACCGCTGACATCGCCTTTGTCCGCACCCAACTTGCCAGAAAATCCGATTATTTGCTTTGTGCAAACTGTAGAAGAGTCTCGCCCGCAAACAGTAGCTTTAAAGCGCGATCGCTATACTTACAACATCCAGATCCGCGAACAGATTGCGACTGTGAATATTGTACAGGCTGTGGCGGGCGATCGCGATCGACCTGGATGCGGCTTGATCTGTACCCGCAAACAAACGCTACTATCATTAGGAGGATACAAGGAAACCTTTACAGGTTGGGGATGGGAAGACCAAGATTTGCTGATTCGGGCTACCCTGTTGGGCATCAAAACCTGCACGGTGGGAAAGGTAATTCATCTTTCTCATACCGATGCAACGCGCAACCAACACCACCAGCAAAGGTTGCCAACACAAACGCGCGATCGTAATATCATCTCTTGCTTGCAATCCCTCAAGAAAGGCGAGCTATTTGGCAATTTATGGCAACCAGCAATTGTACCTCCTGCATTTTTAGAAATTAGCACCAATTTTACCCCAAATTATCGCTATGACTGAAATTCAGTTATCCTTAATTATTACCTACCGCCAGCGAGAACACCATTTGAGAACTCAACTTGCGTGGTGGAAAACTCAAGCTTCCCAAAGTTTATTATCTATTTGCGAAATCATTCTGATTGAATTAGATAGCATTCCCTCACCTTGGATTTTACCAGAAATCGCCAATCTACCAATCAGATACAATTATCTGCCCTGTGCGGGAACCTTTCATAAAACCAAAGCTTTGAATTTAGGTTTATCTCTGGCGCAAGGGCAATTTGTATCAGCTTTTGATGTCGATCTCATTCCCTACGGAGATACCCTCGATCGACATTTAAAAATGGCTCAAATTTCATCCCAAATGTTAGTAACTGGGCATCGAATGATGTGCGATACTGCTAGCCTAGATTTTGGTCAACATTCTGCGGTTGAACAGTCAAAAGTTGCACCAGAAGATATGCCTACAGCGCTATTTAAGCACTTAACTCAACGGGAAAGGTTTGGAGTTTCACCCATATTTCAACGCCAGCGCTTAATGGAAATCGGGGGATGGGATGAGACATTCATTGGCTGGGGGGCAGAGGATCAAGATATTCTCGAACGCTATTTAGGAGAAGATAGGTATTTTTGTCGATCGCCAGAATTAGTTTACCTTCATTTAGCGCACAAACCCGATCGCAATTGGTCAGAATCTCGGTGGATAGAACAAAATCGCCAGCACTATTATACTAAACGTTTATCAAACTATCCATAATCGTAAGGTGCGCATTGCGCACCCTACAAATTATCCATAATCCAATACGGTTGGCTTAACACTATTTATGCCCCGGAGATCCCCCTAAATCCCCCTTAAGAAGGGGGACTGTGAGAGCTTTCCTGTCCCCCCTTTTGTAGGGGCGGTGCCCCCGTGCCCGCCCTGGTTAGGGGAGATCGGTCTTAAGTGAACCGTATTGATCCATAATCGTAAGGTGCGCATTGCGCACCCTACAAATAGTGCTGACTAACAACAGTCAACAGTCAACATTTAACTGATTAATCGCGGCTGTGAGTAGCCCCATTCGGCAAAATCGCCCCGCTTAAAGCCGCTTCATTCAAATTAGCAACATTCAAGCTAGCCCCAATCAAATTAGCTTCCGACAAATTAGTTCCGGTCAAATTAGCCCCTGTTAGAGAGCTCAACAACAAACCCGCTCCCGACAAATTGGCGTGGCTCAAATTCGCCCCCCGCAAATCCGCTTCTAGCAAGCTAGCACCAGACAAATTTGCACCGCTCAAATTCGCTCCCCGCAAAGAAGCTTTGTTTAAATTTGCAGCCCTCAAATCAGCTTTGTGCAGGATCAAACCATTCAGATTAGCTCTACTCAAATTAGCTCCTTGCAAGTAGGCGCCGGTCAAGTTAGAACCATTTAGATTAGCGGATTGCAAGTCAGCACCGCTCAAGTCAGCACCGCTCAAATTAGCAGCACATATACAGGCCTCCCGCATACTTGCTTCGCTCAAAAAAGCTTCAACCAAATTGATACCGCTGAGATTTCCACGATTGATATAAGCCCGAATTAGAGTGGCTCCACTCATATTTGCTCCGCTCAAATCAACCTCGCTCATAATCGCTCTAGTCAAATTTGCTTTGGTTAAATCAACCCCGCTCATAATTGCTCGACTCAGCGTCGCCCCGCTCAAATTCGCCTCAGTTAGTTTCGAGCCATTGAGCAAACAAGCTCCTACTAAACTCGCTCCAATTAGAATAGCTTTGCTCAAGTCAGCGTGAGATAATATTGCTCCGGTGAGATTAGCTCCGCTAAAATCAGTTCCGATGGCAATAGTTCCAGTTAAACTAGAACCACCAAGGTTAGTTTCTATTAATTTAGCCTTAGATAAATTCGCTTCACTCAAGTCGGCTCCGTTCAAGTTAGCTGCAATCAGTTTGCTTCTAATTAAGTTCGCCCTTTTTAAATTAGCGTTACTCAAATTTGTCCGACTGAGATTAGCTTCCATTAAATGAGCTGCAATCAGGCTAGCTCCTCGAAAATCTCGTTCCCCGTTGCTATGTCTAGTTAAAAGTTCATCGGCACTTAAATTCTCAGTGAAATTCATAAAAAAATTGAGTGAGTTTCCTTAGTTTCTCGATGTTCTATGTTGTCTGAAAGTTTGTCTATCGTGTTGGCTAGTCAGTTTTTTAAACCAATACTGCCACAGTAATAATTGTCAAAGCTGGTTGATTCCTGGGATTACTCTGTTAATCTAGTTAAAACTTACAATAAACAACCCAACTTTTGGTTAAAAATTTGGGGTTTATCAGCGCGGTAGCTATGAAGAAACAGAGTTTCTTGCCCTCGATTGTAAGCTTTGTCAGTCTGATTTTTGCTAGTATTTAGTTGGCGGTTGATGTTGGTTGTTAATTATTAGTTATATTTGTGCTAACTACTAACCATTTACCAAAATACCGAGAAGTTGTCGATCGATCTTGTGAAGCTCGATCGCCCATTTGGGGTATTACTGGCGCTATCCGCGCCACATTCTGACCCGAAAAATTGCTGGTATGGGCGATCGAATTTATGAGTGCAACCAAGAAACAAGATATTGGAGCTTCAACCCCAAATACCTTCTACATAAGTGCCTTGTTCGATCGCCCATGAAAGCAGAGCCCGGTCAGCTCAGCTAGTGTCACCTCCCCCCACTATGCTTGTCGGAGCGTGAAATCCAACAGGAAGGCTGTTTCCCTCTGAGTTCTGAACGGCTCACGGACGAAGGAAGCAACCCGCTATCCATCGCTTGTGATTTCCCAAAAAAATGAGCCGCGAGCCATTCCCGTGCTCCCGCGCTGCTGTGTATGCTGTTAATGTTTATTCGATCCATGAACGCTTGTGGTTCTAATTAACAGAACACCCGACACGTGACGCACTCTCAGACATCATAGCTGTTTCTGGGCTTCTCAAATGCTTCGCTGAGGCATTCCCAGAAAAACTGTATTCATGCGACTGATGTTGCCAACGGCAATTGAGCTAATATAGCCAACCAATGACCAGCCTAAGTCTTGCCCGAACGCGACGACAATATTATTGTAATAGTTGCCGACCTCCGCAGGCCGTACTCGGCGCGCGGGACGAGGTACTTCAGAGGCATGAGTTGCTGAAATTAGCGGCCCCATATTTAAAGATAGTCGCTGACCGACTAATCAAGCAATATCTACCGTAATTTATGTCATCGAATTTGATAATACTGCGGGGTTTGCAATCAAGCAGTAGTGAGTGTTACAGACTCCAAAACCGCTGTATTTTTTGCGTATAAAAATTAGTTAAGCCGATCGAACTTGCAGGCCCAAAGTCCAGAGCGCCGATCGCAATTAAACTTTTGACATAGAGCTTTTTTCAAGTTTCCACAACAAAACAAAAGCCGGCTTTCAGAGAAAAAGCCGACTTTTGATATGATTTTACCAAAGCACAGGGGATTTAAGCCCCCACCTTTAGTTGGATTGTTTTTAGGCAGGGGATTTAAGCCCTAGCCTAAAAACTTCGCACTCCGAAGTCAACTGTCAACTGTCAACTGTCACCAGGTGACAAGCATCAAATCAGACGGTTGCCCGTAACGCCCTGATTGGGATCGTAAATACCAGCGGTACTATCAACGCTCGGAGTGCCGGGAGCGCGGTAGTCTGCGCGATCGGTATCAACAGCGGGAGAGTCGTAGATGCTCCAATGCTGAATGCCTCCACGACTCAGAACCGTTTCAGCTTTAGCGACTTCTGCTTCGCTACCGTCAACCAGTACCAAGTAATCACCTCTCTCCACCCGATCGCTGTATGCTCTAGCTTCCTCTTCAGGAATTCCCAAACCAACTAAAGCTCCGATCAAGCTACCCGCAGCCGCACCCAAAGCAGTACCAGCGAGTGTAGTGGCGATCGTCGTAGCCGCAGCTCCAGCCAGCATAATCGGCCCGATACCCGGAATTGCCAGCGCGCCGAGACCTACCAACAAGCCAGTCAAACCGCCCAGCGTGCCGCCTGTGAGCGCGCCCTTGGTCGCCCCTTCATCAGCCTTGTTGTCCGCGCTTTCGTGCACGTCAATCCCTGCGATATCGCCTTTGGAATCAGCATCCTTAGCAATCACCGAAACCCGATCCATGTCGAAACCCGCAGTTCTAAGTTCTCCCAGCGCGTGTTCTGTCTCGCGGCGGGTGGAAAAGACCCCCACAGCGCGCTTCTCACGGGCAGAAGCTTTGCGGCCAGTGTCTGCCGGCACATCATAAATGCCCCAATCCTGAATGCCCCGTACGCTCAGAATTCCTTCGGCTGTGACAAGTTCGGCATCAGTACCTTCTACGAATACCAAATATTCTCCGCGCGAGAGCCGATCGCTATAAACTTTAGCTTCTGCTTCGGGAACTCCCAAACCGACCAAACCGCCAGTCAAACCGCCCGCTGCGGCTCCAATTGCGCCTCCAACAGCAGTGTCAGCCAGTAGAGTGGCGATCGCGCCCCCCGCCATCACCGGGCCAACTCCCGGAATCGCCAGCGCCCCAATGCTGCCCAGCAACCCAATCAAACCGCCCGTCACTACTCCCGCCGTCGCGCCAGCTTTCGCGCCGCCGCCCACTTTCTCGTCGGTACTCTTAGCGGTGGTAGCGCCCGCAACTTCGCTGCCATTGAGATTTTCCCCAACTACCGAAACCTTATTCATCGGAAACCCCGAACTTTGCAGTTCTATCAGGGCAAGTTCCGTATCGCGGTAATTAGAAAACGATCCTACAGCCCGTTTGTGTTGACCTAAAGCCATTTTTTTTCTCCTTCAAAATAAACTACTTTCACACAACTACAGAATTGATTTTCTGCTTGCTGCCATCAATCACATTTAGTCATTTTGGCTCAACAGTTTGCATCGCTCGCTGGGCATAACCTCTGCCTCTATCTTCAGGCAGGTTTCCCACTAATTCTCATGAATTGAACCTCCGAAAACGGGAATGGGAAATTGCAGGTAGTACGCGAGTTTTGAGTTAGGATTTTTGAGTGCGTGAATCTTAAACTCTTTAACTTAAAACCCCGCTACCCGGAAGAGTCACGTAAGCGTTGCGAGCCGCTTTTAAAGCAATTATAAACTGCCCAACGTTCCCTCAATCTCCATCCGTTAAATCCCGTACAGTGCTTCGTTGCCGAACTTCCTTCTAATTTATTGCCTACTTACTTAGGCGATGCGACAGCCGGAGCAACAGTCGCCGTAACATTTACCGTTTTGACACCCTTAATCTCTTTAGCTAGCGGCTCAATTTTAGCTAAATCAGTTTGATTCGGAACTGTGCCGCCTACGGTGACAAGCCCGTCTTTAGCGTCAACAGTTAGCTGACCTTTAGTGATGTTCACTTCCAACTTAGAACGAACTTCATTTTTTAGGTCGCCATCGGCTCTGATTGCATCGCCGCCCGTCACATTGTTGCGCTGTTCTCTGGCCCTGATATCAGAATTTGCCTGTGCTTTGCGAACATCGCTAGTTGCGTCGCCCTGAGTTTTTTGCACTGTCTCCGCTGGGGGCGGGCTGTTGCGATTTTCGGTGGTAGAATTAGGAGCATCAGCGCTCGTTTTAGCCCCGTCGCTGCAAGCAGCTCCAAATAATAGGATGCCGCTGATGAGAATAGGTGTTAGTTTGTTCATAATTATCTTAATACCCTCCAGGTAAGCTGTCGATGAGCCAGACTTCGTTGAGCTATATAAAGCCACACAAAATTTTATTTGGTGCTTTCTGCTATCTAAAAAGCCTTATATCCAACATATAAAATTGAGGAAGCCGCTACATCGCTCCACAGGTGTAAATTTTATCTATGTCGTTAGATAGAGTACAAAAAATAAAATAAGGTCTTGGGTAAAATTTAACTTAATTATTCCTGGACGCACTATTCCTCGGAAATCCGGTTGATTGCGAGATTTTTCGTTACCCAAGCCAATATTTTCCTAGAAACAAAGTTCAAGCTGGTAAGTTTTATGAATAAATGCGATCGCCACTCCCGACTAAAACTTCCCTCAACATCCCTCAACATCCGTTAAATCCGTTTCACAATCCCTTGCCGAATTTGCTTCTTCAAAACAAATGAAAAGAGTCGAGAAACTTTTGAGCATTTTCTGGTTCTGAGGTACTGACAACCAGCCCGTAAACGCGGGTTTCTACCAAAAATACTTGACCAACACCTACAGGTTCTTTGGGGGAGAGTGGCTGAAATTCAAATTCTTTTCCCGGATAACCGCCGAGGGAAATATCCCGCACTTGCAGCAATTTAGCATTTGCCCCCACGACAAAGAAATCAACGGCATTATTTAAAGTAATTTTGATATTATTGTTGCTAAGCCGAAAATCTAGGTCAAAGTATTGAAGTAAATAAGTTTCTTTGTTTTTTAAGATCGATCTGTATGTATGAGTGGTAATTTGAGTTGAAAAAGTTTCAGTATTAATTTTGGGAGTTCCCGGCATATCGATCGCAAACTGACCCATCGCCGAGCAAAATGGCTGCCACTCTGGCGTCTGAAGTGTCGCCCGCAGTGGGGATGCTTGAGCTTTTGCCGGAGTAGCAAGCTTGACAGGCGAGACAAGTAATGTAGTCGTAACTAGGAATAAATGCAGCAATTTCATTTTTCTAAAAATTATATTTGCCCGATCGATCTGCGCTAGCCTAGAAATATATCCGCAAAAGAGGGATTTATGCTCAATATTATATTTACTCCACGGCAAGGCAACTCTCAAGGCTCAGCTAAAACCAGTAAAACCAGTAAAACCAATATACGCGCCACTGTAAAGACTTGGCTGGTGATCAGTCTGCTGATTTCTGTAACAGCTTGTGCAAGCAGCCCCAACAGCAAAGCCCTCCAAGAATCTTTAGCCGCCGATCCCAAATTAACAGAAACTCCGCTTCCCGTCCCTGTTGCTCCCCCAGCGACAGCAGTTGACACCAATACTACCGCCAAGCTACCCGCAGATTTCCCAACCGAGATTCCACTCTATCCGAATGCTCAGTTAATCGAAGTTGACGCAACCGCCGATTCGTCACCCAACAATGTGCGGCTGCGCTGGGAAACCACCGATCCGGTTAATTCTGTTCAGAACTTTTATTCCACAAAGTTTGGGAGTAGCAATTGGGAAATAGTCAGCCGCCCAACCGCCGAAGGACAAGGTTCTTTGGTAGCAACCCAAGATAAATTGCGGGTAACAGTGTCACTTTCTCCGACTCAAAAAGTAGGAGGTTCGACAGAATTTGCGATCGACTACAGCAAAGACAGCACAGGAATTGCAGCCACTCCTCAACCGAATAATTCCGAGTCTACCGCATCTCCAACCGCTTCACCAACCCCATCTAATTCAGCAGGAACTACTCCAACGCCAAAATCAGACAAAGCTAGCCAATTAGACACCCAAATTCCTCAACAGTTGCGGCAGTATGTGGCCGATTTGGCTCAGTTAGAAGCGCTAAAAGTGCGAGCAAAAAACGGTTCTAATTTAGAAACTGGCAGCACTTTACCCGAACCCAACAAAATTGTCACCCGCCGCGAATATGCCCGCTGGTTAGTAGCAGCAAACAATCAGATTTATACCACCCGTCAAGCAAAACAAATTAGATTAGCAGTAGAATCTAGCACACCAGCCTTTTCTGACGTACCCAAAACAGACCCGGATTTTTCAGCAATTCAAGGTTTAGCAGAAGCCGGTTTAATTCCAAGTTCGCTTTCGGGAGAAACTAAAGATGTGAAATTTCGCCCGGATGCACCTTTAACTCGCGAAACAATGATTCTCTGGAAAGTGCCATTAGATACTCGTCAAATTTTGCCAACAGCTAACATTGACGGAATCAAAGAAAAATGGGGTTTTCAAGATGCTTCTAAGATTGATTCCCAGTCGTCGCGGGCAATTTTAGCTGATTTTAACAATGGAGATTTGGCGAATATTCGCCGCGTTTTTGGTTTTACGACTCTGTTTCAGCCCAAGAAATCCGTGACGCGTGCCGAAGCTGCTGCTAGTTTGTGGTATTTTGGCATTCAAGATCAGGGATTGTCGGCTAAAGACGCTCTGGAAGCAAAGTCTCAACCAGCTCAGTAGAGTTGTTTGTTTAACGTAGTTAAAAGTTTTGAACAAAGCATCTATAGGAATTACGCAAAAGGTACAAACCAATTTTCTGATCATTGTGCGATCGAATATCATAATTACATATAAACCGAGTTCGATGTGCAACAACTCGCAGTAACAGGCGAAGGATATCCGTTGCAGAGTCTGTTTCGTTAACCCCGCCTCTGCACTCCTTCATCGTCAAAAATTCTTTCAAACACCATACACCCGCCTCTCTATACCCCGTGTGTGCGCCCCCACAGCATATTTTTTTGCGTTAGCATTAATTTCTGTATCCCGCAACACAAGCGCTACATTGTGCTGGCAAATTTTGTGCGTATTTTAACTAACACTTGGAAAAACTCTCAGTATGATTCCGGATGCGGTAGCAGCCTTAACGATAAATGAAAAAGAGTGTTTGAGCTCTGGGAGAGCGTTTTTTAATGTACGATATGAACCTATTTACCCCGCAAGACATGGCGAAATGCAGCTTAGTCCTGCGTCAGCTAGGTAGAAATACTGCTAGTATGGAAGCCACCAGCCAGAAGATTGTTAAGTATATTTACCAACATTTTTGTGATTCGCAAACAGGAGAAAACACCTGTGTTTTGGTGCGTTTATTCAAAACTCATCCCTACGGCGAATTAGAAGACTCATCGCAACAATCAGCGCGTCGTTTGATGAACGGCAATTCCCCCGCCGCCGACATGAAATGCTGGACTTTGCTAGCAGCAGCAGGCGCAGAACCGCAGTGGAATTCTCGGCATACAGCAGCAGAAAATACGGCTATTCCATTAGTTAGTACCGAATTAGTAGCTCAAATACCTGCGATTTCGGGAATGATCCGCGAGTTCGGTTTAGACATTCCTACAGTCCTCGGAATCGAGCCAGAAAGGTTCCTGCAATTAGAGCCCGCAGTCTTAAATATTTTTCACGTACCAGAGGCAAAAGACAATGCCTTAATTCCCGAACAAAATTCGTTAATTATCCCCTATCAAGTCAAATCTGTCTTGGGATTTGGAGGGCTTTTGCGATCGGGAAGTTTGTTTGCTGTAGTGATTTCCCTGAAAGTTAAAATCCCCCAAAGCACGGCTCAGATGTTTAAATATTTGGCACTTAGTGTCAAAACATCTCTGTCATTTTCTGAAGAAGAAATTGTCTTCAATTTCTCAGAAAACAATGAAAATATTGTAAAAAATAACAATATTTATGAAACCCAAATCCTCGAAAATCAAGTTACCAATCTGATCGAATTACTGGATTTTTCGGAACAAGAAATGCTCAGACAAGCCGCTAACTTTCAACGGACAATTGATAAATTACAACGCGAACTTGCTGGTAGAAAAAAAAAGCAACAGATTTTGCAACCAAGTCAAGAACCATTCACAGGCATCCTCAATATAGGTGAAGATGAGATGATTCGCGTCGAGGAAAATCCAGGAATTTAGTGCTTCAATCGAGGGGAAGAATGAATAGATTTAATTTAAGCTCTGTTAAAATTGGGGGTGCATCTCAATTTTGCAGGGGCGAAGCATTCCTGCCGATAATTTATTAGTTATAAGCCAATACGGTTTACTTAACACTATTTATGCCCGGAGATCCCCCTCGCATCCCCCGAAAGCAAGGGGGACTTTGAGAGCTTTCTTGTCCCCCCCCTTTTTAAGGGGTGTGCCAGGGAGATCGGTCTTAAGTGAACCGTATTGACCTATAGCGGGCATTTTGTGGAACATAATATCATCAAGAGTTGTGGGTTCTGGATGCTAAGATAGTGCCGTACCATCGATCTATTGGTATTTGTTTTCTCACCCGAAATCCTAAGTTTTCAATGACTTGTCTAGTTTCGGCATGAGTGTGACCAGACCACAGGTGATATTCTAAAGAAAGGTTTTGCACGAGTTGCCAAGTATCTCGATCTTCAAATAATAACCATTCTGCACCTTCGCAGTCTACTTTGGCTAAATCGACGCTGCCGCCAATTCGCTCGATCGCCCTTTTCCACGATATCATCGGTATGTCGCCGCTTTCGCTGACGCGCGATCGACTTTTTCCCGACACTTCCCGAATGTCAAGCACTACTTTCCCATCTCCGGTTCCTACCGCTTCCATGAAATATTGAAAATTTGCTATTTGAGATTGATTTTTTAGATAAGTTTCCAGGTTGGGATTGGGTTCGTAAACGTGAATGATGGCTTGGGGAAACCTGTTTCTCGCCGCAATAGGAAATAACCCGACATTGGCTCCAATATCTATAACTTTAATCAGAGACGGATCTAATTGTTCAACTCCATAGCAGTCGTCTAAAAGCACTTCTATAAATTCTCCATCCATGCCTTTTTCTGAAGGCAAGTTTACATTTTGGCGCTTTCCCAGTACAATCAGATCCTGTGGCAAATTAAAGTTAGCAACTCGGTTAAATTTGATGCCTAATTTGCGGGCCCGAGATTGTCGTTGTATAAGTCGAACGATTTTAGCGAAAAACATAAATCAAATAACATAGTTGTCTGTATATTAACCTGCACTAACCCACCATCATTAAAATTAAAAATGTTAGAGTTCGATCGACTATTTCAAACAATCGAAGAGTTAGTGATGCTGCACTCACCCAGCGGTGTGGAGTCGGAAATTAACGATCGGCTAATGGAAAAATTCGCCGCCCTGGGAGTGAATGCTTGGATCGATCGCGCGGATAATGCGATCGTCCTAATTAAGGGCCGCAATCCCGAAAGGTCGATCGCCATTACCGCCCACAAAGACGAAATTGGCGCCCTAGTTAAAACAATAGGCGAAAAAGGCCGCGTGGAAGTCCGTAAATTGGGCGGCGCGTTTCCCTGGGTGTACGGCGAAGGCGTAGTCGATTTGTTGGGAGACAAACAAACAATTAGCGGCATTCTCAGCTTCGGGAGTCGCCACGTTTCCCACGAATCCGCCCAAAAAGCTCAGCAGGAAAAAACCCCGCTCAATTGGGAAAATGCCTGGATTGAAACCGAGTGTACCGCCCAGGAATTAGCCGAGGCCGGAATTCGAGCGGGCACGCGGATGGTGGTCGGAAAGCACCGCAAGCGCCCGCTGCGGTTGAAGGATTGGATCGCAAGCTACACCCTCGACAACAAGGCTTCTGTGGCGATTTTGCTGGCTCTGGCGGAATGTTTGACAGAGCCTGCGGTGAATGTTTATTTGGTGGCGTCGGCGAAGGAGGAGGTTGGGGCGATCGGCGCTTTGTATTTCACGCAGCGCCAGCAGTTGGACGCGCTGATTGCTTTGGAAATTTGCCCTCTAGCTGCGGAATACCCGATCGCAGACGGCGAAAACCCAGTCCTGCTGGTTCAGGACGGCTACGGAATCTATGATGAAGGATTGAACGCTCAATTGCGCGCAGCAGCCGCAGCAGTCGGTGTAGAGGTGCAGTTGGCAGCAATTAGCGGTTTTGGGAGCGATGCTTCGATCGCCATGAAGTTCGGCCATGTAGCCCGCGCTGCTTGTTTGGCTTTCCCTACGCAGAACACCCACGGGTATGAAATTGCTCATCTCGGGGCGATCGGCAATTGCGCCGCCATCCTCAAAGCCTACTGTGAGCAACTTTCGGACGACTAGAAAAAAAACTTTCGCAAAGTAGTTGACAGATTGGGAAAGATTAGTTAATGTAATAAAGGTGCGGACCACAAGCAAACGCAACGAGACGCGCCCCCATCGTCTAGAGGCCTAGGACACATCCCTTTCACGGATGCGACGGGGATTCGAATTCCCCTGGGGGTATTGAAAATTTAAGTCTGATATCAAAATGATATCTAGTAATTGGTAAAGCCCACAAGCCGAATCCAAACCCTAGGTATCGTTTTTGTTTTCGGGGCAAGATTATAGCCCACTCTTGGTTAATTGTGCAAATCCTTTTCAATCAAATCGATCAATTCCAGAATATTAATTAAACAACTAGGTTCAACATTTGACTCTTCCCCAATATGAACGTGATGGGGAAAATTGGGTAAGTTCGGGAAATGCTCGACGTTATCCCACCGCTTCCGTAAAGTTTGCTGAGTTTCATCCATCCACTGATATCGATAACTTTCCGTGATGCAACGATTATCGAGAACGGTAAAAAATTCTACAACTTCTAAAAAATCGCCATTCTTGAGGGTTAACCGAGCGCGAAAATATCCGCTTTCGAGCATTGCTCGTTCTTTAACAATTGCCACAGAGTTGACAGCCCAGCTAGCCAGCAACTTGGCTTTAATTTCTGCAATATAATATGCTGATATCATGCTTGGGAATTAGAGAGAAGAATCTGCAAGCGTTCTCGAACAGAAGACCACATTTGATAAAAAGAACTCCACTCTACAAAATCAATATCATCTCCTAATTCTCCCGCCCTAAATTTTGAGTAAAATTCAGCGGATGACATTTGATACTGGGTTTCGTATTGCTTTAAATCAGTTTCTAGTTCTGCGGTTTGTTGTTGAGCAATCGTAATTTCGTGGGCGATAATTTTTTTGAGCGCTCGTTCTACAACTTCGCTCACTTCGCCTCGGTTATAGAGTGTTTCTAAAATTTTGAGCTGTTCCAGAATTTGATTTTGGGTTGCCATTGCCGAGCTGTGGATAATTTGGCTTTAATTGAGTTTAACTTAATTTTATTTGAATGTGGGAAGGGCGATCGCGCACACAGTCCGAGTATTTTGCTCTGCGCTGCGCGGGACTCTCGCATTGCTCAGAAAAATATTTCGATGTCAGGAATAAGTGGTGCGTCAGAATTGGATTTTTGGTGACGAGCGAGAATTACTAAACTGACGCACCCTACTGCTCTGTATTCCC
>JAJAYT010000384.1 GCA_026786085.1 Microcoleus sp. CAN_BIN18
CGGAGATAAGCGGGATGAATCTATGTATCGAGGGGCTTGTGGGCGATCGCATCGCAGGCTAGAAACCCGGTTTCTGCCGATATTTCCCGTGACTCGTCGTAAAATTTAGTAGAAACCGGGTTTCTGAGGTCAGGGCGCGTAACTTGCGATCGCATCGGGGGGCGAGAAACCGGGTTTCTGCCGATATTTTCCGTGACTCATCGCCAAATCTCGTAGAAACCCGGTTTCTGAAGTCAGGGCGCGTAACTGGCGATCGGTGTCAGGTTGGCGAAAATCTTGGTGAGATATAAGGATGTCAGAAAAATAATTTTCACTAAATACTTGACATCCAATAATTAGAACGCTAGGCTAAAGGCGCAGCTAAAACTAAATATCCCATTCAAAATTAAGGAATGTTGATTAAGTCGTCTTAGCTACAGGATTTATAGCAACCCCAAGTCAGTTATGAACGTGGTTCAGGCTTCTAGCCTGGATGGGCTCTCGGGCCCATGCCACAACTAATTTAGGATTGCTATAAAACTGGGACAAGTTTCTAGAAGCCCATTGAGGGGAAAGTCACTCTAATGTCGTTTTAACAAGTTGATACAAGCTTGAAAACATTAAAACATTATTCTGTTCAATTTCCCTTCAACGGGCTGCTACCAAACTCGTTCCAGTTCAGTAAATCCTGTAGCTAAGACGTTAATCAAACCCCACAAAATTACAGTGTTTTGTGGTAACAGATTGTCTTGTGCTGAGATGTTCATTTTTGAGCAAATCCACAGGCAACGTTCCATTAATCCTAGATGCGTGATATGTCGAGGCTGTCCAGCCCACCAAATTTTAGGAATTACTCACATGGACACTCATCGAACCTCAAATGGATTAATCTACCAACAGCAAGCTTTAGTTTCCATTTATTGGGATTATCAAAACATCCCAACTTTAAAACTAGCACAAGATTTATTGCTCTTGGCTAGTGAATTTGGATATGTAGTTAACCGCAAAGTTTACGACAATTGGCAACAACGAAATAAGGCAGCACAAGTAACTTTGCGCTCTCTGAATTTTGAATGTTTTCATGTATCCCAAAACATTAAAAATGCTGTAGACTTTCATTTGTCAGCAGACTGCTTTAGTGAGGCTTCAAGTAGCCTATACCCACACACATTTATTATTGTGTCTGGAGACGGCTACGGTGAAATTTTGATTCAGAAGCTGCAAGACAAGGGTAAGAAGGTAATAATTGTTGCCCGCAAAGGTAATGATAGTCACAATCTCAAAAAGCTTGCCGATCGATTTTACTTGGTCGATGAATTGCCGAAGTCGATCGAGACTTACAAACTGACTGCCTAAACTTCCTAGACATTCACCCCGCCGCAGATAGCAAAAATCCAGTTTATTTGATAAACTAGATTCTCCCAACCAGCCGCCATCTGCGGCGATTTCAAGTCCGCCAACATAACAACACGAAACTCCAAAATCAATAACAATTATCCAACTCCCATGCCATTAACTAACCAAACACAAGAACTCCAAATAACCATTCCCCAATTCAACAATGAAAAACTGCTGCGCCAAGCACTAACTCACCGTTCCTACGTCAACGAAAACCCCACATTCCGCGAAGCAGACAACGAACGCTTAGAATTTCTCGGTGATGCTTTGCTGACATTTCTCAGCGGCGAATATCTCTATCAGCGTCACCCAGAAATGGGAGAAGATCAAATGACTCGCCGCCGTTCTGCATTAGTAGATGAAAAACAATTAGCCAGATTTGCTACCGAAATCAGTTTAGACTTAAAAATGCGACTCGGAAAAGGAGCTTATCGAGAAGGTGGGATTACCAACCCAAATTTGCTCAGCAGCACTTTTGAAGCATTCATTGGTGCTTACTATCTCGATACACAAGATATGGATAAAGTTCGTGACTTTGTGCGGCAAATGTTTGATTCTGTCCCTGAAAATGTTGTCGAAACGCGATCGACTGTAGACTCGAAAAACCGCTTTCAGGAGTGGGTACAGGTCAACGGTGACACGACTCCGCCCAAATACGTCACAGTCCAAGCAGGAGGAACGCCCCACCTTCCCGAATTTCTCGCTAAAGTTTATGTCGCAGACAAATCTTACGGAGAAGGTAAAGGCAAAAGCAAAAAAGATGCTGAAAAAAATGCAGCCGAAGATGCGCTAGCAAAGCTGAAAAAACGCGGACTAATCTAAACGTGAAAACATCGGTAAAAACTACTAGCTTTTTTACCCGATGACACAATAGCCCCGCGCCTCCCCGACTCTGGGGACAAATAAACTCGCCCAATCAAGGAGATAGAAAAACCCCAAATGCTGCCTAAAGCCACTCTTTCTTTTTCAGAGTAGAAGCTTTTTTAGCTATGCGAATTAAAGCTTTCGGCGACATATCTTTATCTACAGTGATACGAGAGATTCGGTAGTTATTTTGCAGTCGGTTTACTCTGAATAAATGGTCATCGTACAAAAAGCCTGTTAAATGATATTTAGGCAAAAGCTTTTCCACTTCCCTGTCTGATGCGCCGTAGGGATAGGCGATGTGAGCGCCAATAACTTTATTTTTGTCCAAATCTCCCATACATTTTCTCAATTCAGACTTAGATTTAGCAATTTCAAATTCTAATCCTTTCCCGCTAATTTGAGTTAAGTTTTTGTGAGTAAAACCGTGAGACTGAACATCATAAAAACCTTTTTTGTATCCGTCTCTTAAATCATTGCAAGTAGTGTGTGGTAAAAAATCTCTCCCCATATCAACACCTAAAAAGTGAGGATTGACAAATAACACAAATTTGCCTTTTTTCTTGTGAATTAATGAAAGTTTTTCTAAGATGGGAAGTGCATTTTCATGAACGCCTTTATACCCGTCATCAAAGGATATCATAATCGGTTTTTGACCCAATCTTCGAGCGGGGATTGGCTGGGACTTGTCGATAAAGTATACGTACAAGTCTTGAGATGATAATAACCAATAGTTTTCTTTAATTATATATTCTAAAAATACTGACAAATCTTGTTTGGTGTAGTCAATGGAAAAAGCCAGCCGCTTCGGTGGCAATTGGGCGGAATTTTGAGTGTCTACAATATCGTGAAAGCCGATGAGAGGGATTCTGATCAAATTAGATTCTACTGTCCAGCCAGAAACACCTATACTGATAGCAAATATCAGCAATAAGTAAATCAGTTTGGCTTTGTGTAGCAGCCGAAACAGAAAACTTCTCAAAAATTTTATGTTTTCTAGCAATTGCTCGAGCCTCATACTTTCTTTACCAATTTGTGTGCTTTTTATCTCTACCATTAATAGAGGCAAATTCAGCTAGCTTGACATTTTTTTGATATTTCTTTGGAATTTAGGTAGAGTGTGCGATGCAGTAGCCCGATCGCCC
This sequence comes from Microcoleus sp. CAN_BIN18, assembly GCA_026786085.1. Classification (GTDB taxonomy): domain Bacteria; phylum Cyanobacteriota; class Cyanobacteriia; order Cyanobacteriales; family Microcoleaceae; genus Microcoleus. The sequence continues at coordinate 3,387 of JAJAYT010000384.1, forward strand.
AAAATGATTCCCAGAACCCACAATGCGCTATAATCAGGGCTGGCGCGAGTGTTACCGCCGTCGATCGAGGGTTGCAATGTCAGAAATTCGTTGACGAGTACCCGAAGTGTCGATCGTACTTTTTGGAAATATCAGAGCAATTGATGTCTACTCAAAACCAGACTACCCTAAGTGTTGAAGCAGCACAGCAAATTCTCAAAGATTTCACTTGTTTGGATATGCAATCTGTAGCATCGCCACTAGAAAAACAAGCGCTACGTCAAGCGATTTTGCTGGTAGCAAGTTTGTCGGATTATCAAATGCTGGGAGTTTGCGCTACTTCGACGGATGAGGGCTTTTCAGCTTTAGCAACTTATTTGAAGGCTTTGGGATATCAAGCTGTTTTAGATCCAAATGCCTTTTCGACCTTTACTGGTTCGGTTTATATCAAGTTTAATACTTTGAAGGGTTCGTATTATGTTGACGGTTATACCGGAACTTACCGGGGCGTTTTAGTGTCATGTCAATCTGCTTTAGAAGGTGGAGTTAGTGGCACTTACGGTCATTTACCTCTCGATTTATTTGTTGATTAATTGGGAATTTTGAGGTTCGAGGTGCAAATTTAGATGATGTCATTGCGAGGAACGAAGCAATCGCAGGGCCAAGAGAAAAGCTTCGTTCCTCTGGATGTTGAGGTTCGATGTTTGAGGTGCAAATTTAGATAATGTCATTGCGAGGAACGAATCAATCGCAGGGCCAAGAGAGATTGCTTCGTTCCTCGCAATGACACG
>JAJAYT010000385.1 GCA_026786085.1 Microcoleus sp. CAN_BIN18
ACAGCACGTTTTGGCGATGTGTGGCACGGGCCAGAACGTCCATATTTGCGATCGATCGTCGATTCCCCCAAGAACGTCTGGGATTTGTCAAAGCAGAGCTTGTCTGACGAAAACAACTTCCGCCGGTTTATGACTCTGAAAACAGGGTTTAATGAGGAAAAACAAGACACTTTCCGCTGGCGCGAACAAGTCTCACTGACATCGATTGGGGCATTTCTGCGACAGTATCTTCAAAAGAAAAAGCACCCGCTAGCTAATTTTAAAACTCTCACAAAAGTTGAGGTGGAGGAAAGGTCAGCCGCAGGTAGAGTTTTGCAAATGAAGGTTCAAACTGACTTGGGGCCTATCGATATCGACAAAGATGAGATTCGGAATGCTTTTTACCCACCAATTAGCACGCTTTTTTATCTAGAACCGATTTACAATGCTGACAAAAGCCTGAATGGTTATGCTTTTGTCGGAGGCGGTTTTGGACACGGCGTGGGAATGAGTCAAACCGGTTCTTACAATTTAGCTAATTTGGGCTGGAATGGCGATCGAATTCTCGGCTTTTATTTTCCCGGCGCTCAAGTTGTGCCGCTCAATGATTCCATTACATTTTGGCGGGAATAGGAAAAAAAGACCGGGCGATTGAAATCGCGTCTATACAAACAAAACCCGCCTCCGCGGGTTGAAGACAAAGAAGACCGGGCGATTGAAATCGCGTCTATACAAACAAAACCCGCCTCCGCGGGTTGAAGACAAAGGCGGTGAAAATTATGTTATATTCTTCAGTCCCTCTGAGCTCGGACATCGTTTGTGTAGACGCGGTTTCAACCGCCGTCTTTTCTGGGAGTGGGTGAGAGTTTGTATAGATGCGGTTTCAACCGCCGTCTTTAAATACAAAAACCCGGTTTCTCAACGTCAATTAAGCTGTTACAGCTTAATTCCGAAAACAAGAAACCGGGTTATTTAGCGCATCGCGCTCAAAATCCTTTCTTAGTAGAGGGATTCTTCTTGATGAGTTTCGATCGTACAATCAGACTTAGGATAGGCGACGCAGGTCAGAACAAATCCGGCCTCGATTTGGTCGTCATCTAAGAAAGATTGGTCAGATTGGTCAACTTCGCCCTTGGTGATTTTGCCGGCGCAAGTGGAGCAAGCTCCAGCGCGGCAAGAGTAGGGGAGGTCGAGTCCTGCTTCCTCAGCAGCATCGAGAATGTAAGTATCGTCATCAACGTCAATGGTCTGGTTGATTCCCTCGGCTTCGCTGATGAGGGTAACTTTGTAAGTTGCCATGCACTAAAATCCTCTCAAAAATTCAACAATATTGATAATTTTTCCTAATGCAAACTTCAATGCTTTATCAGCTTTGAGGTTAGCTCTTAGGTTTGTTCCCTCTATGATAGTAGGGGATAGAAGCGATCTTGCAACACTCATTTACAAAAAATCTGAATGGGATTAGTTATAACTTTTTCTAATTTCATCTTGATTGCTTATACCTATGTGGGGCTCAGCGGTGTGATACTGTTGCGGCAAGACTTACGCAAAATAACCCGGTTTCTCTTAAAAATCTTGTTTTGAGGCCCACAACCCAAAAAATGGTTTTTGGTATGCGTTGTATCGATCGACTTTCAGCAAGACTTGCTTGAGTTTGTCGCCACAGCCGTAGACAGTGGACAGTGGACAGTTGACAGTTGACAATTACACACTACGGGCATCAAACCATTTATGCTTAACGGGTATCGGCTTTATTCATCAGGTTATTTATGTCCTAACCCATGTGGTGGTTGCAATATACCGTACCAGACTTGGGTGAAAGTCTTTAACTATACTGAAATCTAAAATCTAAAATCCTATGACTCAAATTAATACTGACTTTGGTTTTTCGGTGAATGATCCAATTCGCGTGGGGATTGTGGGGACTGGTTTTGCGGCTAAGTTGAGGGCCGAGATGCTGGTAGCTGACGCCCGATCGAACTTGGTAGCAGTTGCGGGCCACAGCCCAGATAAGACGGTAGCATTTTGTGAAACATTCGGAGCCGAGGCTGTGGTTTCTTGGCGTAAGTTGGTGGAAAGGGACGATTTGGATTTGGTGATTGTCTGTACGGTGAATCGGGATCACGGGGCGATCGTCCTCGCCGCCCTGGAAAATGACAAGCACGTTGTGGTCGAATATCCTCTATCTTTAGATGTATCTGAGGGCGAAAGGGCGATCGAGCTTGCCAAACAAAAGCAAAAACTCCTCCACATCGAACACATCGAATTGTTAGGCGGTTTGCATCAAGCCATCAAAACATCATTACCATTAATTGGCAAAGTTTTTTATACCCGCTACGTTACTATTACATCTGTGCATTCAGTGCAGGAGCGGTGGACTTATCAACATTCGTTATTTGGGTTTCCGTTAATTGGGGCAATTTCTCGACTCCACAGATTTACCGATTTGTTTGGGGAAGTGACAAACGTTAACTGTCAAACTCAATTTTGGGATACTAAACCAGATTTCTACAAAGCTTGTTTGTGCAACGCCCAGTTACGCTTTGCTAATGGAGTTTTTGCGGAAGCTGTTTATGGCAAAGGCGACACATTTTGGCAGTCAGAAAATATTTTTACCATTTACGGAGAAGAGGGAACACTGGTTTTTACTCCCGAATCAGGTCAATTAATTCAGGGAGAAAATAGGCAAACAATCGAAGTGGGAACGCGGCGCGGTTTGTTTGCCAAAGATATGGATATGGTGTTGGAATGTTTGTTAAACGGTACGCCTTTGTACGTGAATAATGCCAGTAGTTTGTACGCTTTGAAGGTGGCGGATGCTGCGAGGCGATCGAGCGAAATTCGGCAAAATGTGGCGCTAAGGAGTGCGTAATTCCTGGAATACCTATATCCCCGACTTATGGAAGAAGTCGGGGATATAAATCGTGATTGCTAGTATTATGCACCAAGTCACTCTTAAGCTGTGGCATTGTACTACAAGTCATCAATTGTGAGAGGAGACCTGTTTTCAATCTCGAACTCGATGGTAAGTTTCACTTTTCCAGGTTCAGGTAGATTATCTGCATAGATCACAGCCTCTAGCTCAAGAGACTTCTCTGTAGTAGAGCCAATGTAGAATGGTTCATCTGCCCAGACAGACGACTTAGGCTGAACATTCCCAAAATGAACGGTGATTGTCCATTGGCTGCCGTGATAGACCACTTCCGTCTGAGGCTCTCGTTGCAAACTGAGGCGATCATATATGTTAGGTGGAATTACGTCAATTAAACGGTAGGCTGGCTTATCGGGTAGTTGATCCGTAACAGTGATACCACCAGAAGAACTCCCTATTATTTCAACTCGTACTCCCGGAACTAAGGTGCTGCTCTGGTTGTGAATTACAAATGCAACTGGTCTAAGAAGGCTTGTGAGTCGGATATATTCCTCCTTTTCCCGCCAGTAGTCAGCGCGGACTAAAGGCTCTGATGTTCCAATCCTCAAGCCACTTTTGCCGATATCTCGCCATTGCATTACTTGAGTGTCAGGTAGTGGGGTGACTGGCTTCACATACGCGAGCGACGACAGCTTCATTGAGTTACCAAGCTCTTGACGATTCTCATGGTCAGCAAACTGTAGGCTCATCACTGGTGCTGTAACGATCGCTACTGAATCTGCAATCTGATTTATAGATTGATATGAATATTCTGGATTGGCACTGAGAGCTTCACGATTATCCAATTGCTTAACTAGCTCTAACCAGAATTTCTTAGATTGGCGTAGTCTATCTGGAGTTAAGTTGAGGGCAAGTTCCCTCGTTGTATGTGCCTCATTATGATCGCCAACACAAAGAACTACTAAATTATCTTCATCGTGACTGCGGGAGTCACTATATTCGTGAATATGGTGAACAATAATTCCTCGGCTTTTATTACGACATACATAACAAGTATAGCGACTTTCAAATAGAACTTTATTCATCGTTTTTGAAGGAATTGGTGGGCGTTTTTCCCGTAAAATTATGTCAATTAATTCCTCTCGAATATTTAGAAGACGTAGTGCGTTTTCCTTTAAGGTTTTCAGGGAGTTGAGTGTATGTCCAGCTTGGTCAAGGCGATTAGCTGTTTCTGAATCAAATCCACGCCTCGTAAGAGCATTAAATGTCTTCTGCGCCATTTTTGAACCTCGATACGGTTTTACTTCTACTAGCTTACAATCAATTTGGTTCCAAATGTAGCGCAGAGGACACAGAAAAGGAGAAAAATTCACAAGTTATTATTGTAGGATTTGGGGTAAGAGCAGAATTGCTACGTTCAGAAGTAATATAAGTAAGGTGCGCCACTGATCGCCCTAAATTAATCAATATTGGAGACTCAATGAAATTAGACTGGAAAAATCCTCACTTAACTTCGGAAAGTATCGGCTTAATTTACGGTTTTATCGGCGTAGTTGGATTTAGTTTGACACTGCCAGCAACCAGAGCCGCTGTACTCGATTTAGACCCGCTTTTTGTAGGTTTGGGACGCGGATTGGTAGCCGGTATACTCGCAGCATTTACTCTGTGGTTCACGCATCAACCCATTCCTTCAAAACAGCAATTGCGGAGTTTATCAGTTGTCGGATTGGGAGTGGTTTTGGGATTTCCGGTACTGTCGGCTTGGGCTATGCAGCAAGTACCTGCCGCCCACGGTGCTGTGGTGTTGGGATTGTTGCCTTTGGCGACAGCAATCGCGGGGGTTGTCCGAGCGGGCGATCGCCCTGATGTCACTTTTTGGATTGCTAGCATTGTTGGTAGTACAACCGTTGTCGTTTTTGGAATTATTAGCGGTGCTGGACACCTTCAACCCGCAGATTTAGCGCTGTTTGGATCTGTGATTGCTGCTGCTTTTGCTTATGCTGAAGGTGGGCGATTAGCTAAAGTTTTAGGTGGGTGGCAAGTTATTAGTTGGGCATTGGTGATCATCGCTCCTTTCGAGGTTTTGCCGACAATATTTCTTGTTATAAAAGAAGGGTTGATAGCTTCACCTACTGCCTGGTTGGGTTTTGCTTATGTGAGTATTGTTAGTCAATTTATTGGATTTTTTGCCTGGTATCACGGAATGGCAATTGGTGGAGTTGCACGGGTAGGTCAAATTCAGTTATTACAACCATTTTTGACGCTGCTGGCTTCGGCAATTTTGCTTGGTGAGACTCTGGAGCCGATCGCCCTAGTCACGGCTTGTTTAGTTGTAGCCAGCGTAGCTGTAGGTAAAAAAGCATCAATTAAGCGGGCAGAGGATTTGTGAGGCGATCTAGTATATCTAATGACAGATGTAAAGCGTGGACTATTTCTGTTAAATACAAGCAATTAACTAAACTTTTAGCTTAACGCCGGAAACCCCACACCATAACGGTACTCCGTTTGGTGTCGGGATGGATAGGCGGATTGGCGTAGAGAAAGCGAGCCAATCAATTAATATCTGACACAAGTCGATCAATCCATTCTTCAATCAATCATCTGAGTCATGGTCTTTTCTCCCTTATGTTGCGAAATCTTTCAGTTTTTGAAGCCTTTTCTCAGATACCCTAATATGAATACTTTTATTTTTAATGTATGTTGTCAATATGGACAGGTTTATGTTAACATAGATTGAGGAGGTAAGAAAGATGAGAGCCGCATACCAATACAAGCTACGTCCAACAAAACAACAGATTATAGAGCTAGATAGATGGCTGTCAATGCTCTGTTCTCACTACAACTATTTGTTGGCTGATAGATTCAATTGGTATTTGCAAAACCTTTCTCCAATTAACTCTTGCCCTTTGGTTTGTTACTTGCCAGAGTTAAGAGATAACCCTGATTATTTCAGCCAAAAGAAAACTTTACCTCAACTCAAAAAGACTCATCCTTGGTACAAAGAAGTTTATTCTCAAGTCCTTCAAGATGTAGTTAAACGGGTTAAGGTGACATTTGATAGGTTCCTCAAAGGTGACAGTAACGGTAAACGCAGTGGTAGACCTAGATTTAAAGCTCGTAACCGTTACCGCACGTTTACATATCCTCAGATGAAAGACGGATGCTTGCAAGGCAATCTAGTCAACCTGCCCATGTTTGGCAAAGTTAAGGTTGTTTTGCACCGTCCAATACCTGATGGATTCAAAATCAAGACCGCTTCCGTCACCAAAAAAGCTGATGGTTTTTATCTAACTCTTTCCTTAGAAGATCAAACGGTTCCTGAAATTAAACCCGATTTTAATCCAGACAAAATCACTGGTATTGATGTTGGCTTGAAAGAATTCTTGACAACTTCAGATGGTGAAACAGTTGCTATCCCTCAAAATTACCGTAAAGCTCAAAAACGTTTACGAGTTATTCAAAAACGGGTATCACGTCGTAAAAAAGGTAGTAATCGTAGACAAAAAGCGATTAAGAGAATAGGTTGTCAGCACAAAAAAGTAGCGGATAAAAGGAAATATTTTCACTTTAAAACCGCTACTTATCTGTTGTCAAAGTATGACGTAATTGCTCATGAAGACTTAAACATTAAGGGTCTTGCTCGAACCAGATTGGCTAAATCTGTGTTGGATGCTGGCTGGTCAAGTTTTCTGTCAATACTTGCTTTCAAAGCTGAAAATGCTGGAAAGTTGGTAATTCCAGTCAGTGCATATAACACATCACAGGATTGCTCTAATTGTGGCGAGAAAGTACCTAAAAAGCTGCATATTCGTTGGCATGATTGTCCTCATTGTGGATGCAGTCTTGACCGTGACCATAACGCGGCAGTAAATATCAAAAACAGGGCGGTGGGTCATCCCGTTCTTAAAGCTCAGTTAATGTCCCAAGCAATAGCCGGAGTCGCTGAGAAGCCTATACCATAATGTACTCAGTTGGTGTAGGAGTATGTCACGAAAATAGTAATGTTAGATATTGATGAAATGAGTTCAAAAGAAATACACGAACTCCTACACAAAGTAGGATACGGTCATCTGGGCTGCATCCACGAAGGCAAGCCCTACGTGATCCCAATGAATTATTATCTTGAAGATTCGGACATTTACCTGTTTACTACGATCGGCATGAAGACTCACGATCTTGATGCGAATCCAGAAATTTGTTTGCAGGTTGAAGAAATACGCGATCCGCTTCATTGGCACAGTGTCATTGTCAATGGTCGAGCTTCGCGCCTGACTGAGCAGCCAGATATCGATCGGGTAATGCACCTCGTCAAAGAGCGCAATCCCATGCTCTCACCTGCGATCAATCGAACTTGGATTGATGCTGAGGGACGTTCAGAGGCGATCGCAATTTACCGAATCCACGAGACTGAAATGAGCGGCCGCACGACTGATGGAGTCAGCAGTAAGAACCCATAGGAGCGCCCTTGTCAACCGTTAAACTGCAAACTGATGAGGCAACAAGTTGATCTTCAATAGATATCTGCCAAAACTATTGTAGAGTAGGCATCTTTCCTGCCCTTGACTGGCTTTTCTGGAGATGACTAATGGCATCTCATTCACCTGTTTGGACACTAACTATCGACCCAGCAAGTCTACGAAACCCTGTCAACTTTTAAAAAGGGGCTTTTAGAGGCATAAACAGCACTAAAAATTCCACCCAGCGGATCGCGAATCCAGGTAAATATTCAATCAAAAGGCAGAGAGTATATTGGACAATTTTTGTTAAAGTTGACTTGACGGCGAAAGAAACCAAAGCTGAGATTTAATCAAAGCTCGACGAGGTGAAATCGAACATCAAAGAATAAAAAACAAATCAAACATCAAAAATTTTGTTCATCGTGCGGACAAACAATATTGCCAACCGTAACCCTCCTGCAACTATTGAAACTCATGATTATCGTCCACCACTTGAATAATTCTCGTTCCCAGCGCATATTGTGGTTGCTAGAGGAACTTGGACTGGAGTACGACATCAAGTATTACGAGCGTGATCCCGAAACCCTACTAGCGCCAGCATCCCTGCGTCAGGTACATCCTCTCGGTAAATCGCCAGTGATCACGGACGGGGCGCTAACTTTGGCGGAGTCTGGAGCCATCATTGAGTATCTGGTTGAGAAATATGGTGAAGGAAGGTTTGCCCCTCCACCCCATACATCGGATCGGTTGCGATATACTTACTGGCTGCATTATGCCGAAGGTTCAGCTATGCCGCCGCTGCTATTGAAGTTGGTCTTCGATCGCATAGAGCAGCAGTCCATGCCGTTTTTTGTAAAACCGATCGCGCGACTGATCGCGAGTCGTACCAAAACTTCCTTCATCGAACCTCAAATCAAGCAGCATCTTGATTACCTGGAAGCAGAGCTTGGAAAAAGCTTGTGGTTTGTGGGAAATGAATTCACCGCAGCGGATATTCAGATCAGCTTTCCGATCGAGGTAGCAGTTGCGCGAGGAGGTTTAGATGCTAGCCGACCAAAGTTGATGGACTTTCTCGATCGCATCCACACCCGCCCAGCTTATCAACGGGCATCAGAACGAGGTGGCGCGTACAAAGTTGCGAGTTAACTGGACAGGGTGGGCATCGCCAACCCTACAGTCATCTTCCGTTTAATTCGACTTTTGTACTTAGTAACTATTTCATGGCCCGGCTTCTTTTTACTAACTTTTCACACACAATCATCATGGTGAATAAAATGGAAATGACCAATAAAATTGAAATCAACAAATCTGTGCCCCGCGAGCGATGGGGTGAATTTTTCGATCAGTTTACCGATGGCAATCGCGGACGGCGTATTTCGATCGAAATCATCGGTTCAGAAGTCGGTGACGCAGAATTGATTAAGAACGCACCTCTTCATGCGATTATTTACGATCGCCCTGGCAAAGGAGATGATTTGGTGATTGAAGTGGGCAAAGATGAGGTGAGTTACGCTCACACGATCGATTCACCAACAGAAGTTTTAACGGGACAAAACTCACTTGGTGTGATGGTAGCGCTTCAGATTAGTGACGCTGCTGGGACACAAACATTGATCGAATTACAAGTTAGTTGAGCTGGTTGAATAATGCTGAATTTAGCTTAAACAACACCCAATTTTTGATTACCCACACTCAATAACCAACACCAGTCAATATGTCTGAAATTCAAAACAAAGTTGTCATCATCACCGGAGCCAGCAGTGGATTAGGTGAGGCGACTGCGAAGCGACTTGCTGCTAGTGGAGCCAAACTAATGTTAGCTGCTCGCCGCGAAGATCGGCTGAAAGAACTGGTGGCTGCGATCGCCTCTTCAGGAGGAACTGCAACCTACCTAGTGACGGATGTGACCGATCGCGCGCAGGTAGAAGCCTTAGCAAAGGAAACTTTGAATACCTACGGCCGGATCGACGTGCTAGTCAACAATGCCGGCTTGATGCCGCTCTCTCCCCTCGATCAACTAAAGGTGGAGGAGTGGGATCGGACGATCGATGTCAACATCAAGGGCGTTCTGTATGGGATTGCGGCCGTGTTGCCAACTATGCGCCAGCAAAAGTCCGGTCATGTGATTAACCTATCGTCTGTGGCGGGACATCAGGTGTTTCCCGGATCTGCGGTTTATTGTGCTACTAAGTTCGCAGTGCGAGCAATTTCTGAAGGGCTGCGATTAGAGTCAAATGGTGAAATTCGATCGACTAATATCTCGCCCGGAGCCATTGCGACTGAGTTGCTCACCACTATTAGCGATCGAGATACAGCCGCCCGTATGAACGCATTTTATAAAATAGCCATTGATGCAGATTCTATTGCTCGTGCGATCGCCTTTGCGATCGAGCAGCCCAGTGATGTTGATGTGAATGAAATGATCATTCGTCCGACACTTCAGTAATTTTAGAATCAAAGAACATGATCAAACAGCGAAAACGAAGACACGATCGAAATTGCGTAGATCGCAGTAATTAAAGGAGTCACCGTCAGGAACCTCAGCCTAAAGGCACGAGGCTTGCAGGAGAAATTCAGTAAGCCATTCTGACCAGCCTAAGTCTTAATTGGCTACATTTCGAGAGTCACGACACCCTAAGATGCGTGCTAGTCTTTTGCCCTGTCGTTAACAATTAAACAGTTCCAAGGTCACTGGAACAGTGTTGTTAACATAACAAGCTCTCAAAATATTGACCGACAAGCAAACATTACCCCGCAAGGGAGAATTTCATGCAAAACTACACCTTTGCGCTTGACACTAATAAACGACCGCTCGATCCAGTTCATCCTGCGATGGCTAGAAAATTACTCTCGAATGGCGAAGCTGCGGTTTTCCGTAGATACCCGTTTACTATCATTCTTAAACGCGGTGTTGATACTCCTACCCAGTCGATGGCGTTGGACCCCGCAAGCTACGAGATCAAGCTAGATCCTGGCAGTAAAACTACAGGAATTGCATTGCTCAAAGGCGAAAAGCTCATCTTTGTAGCCGAGCTAAATCACAGAGGACAAGCAATTAAAGCTAGTTTGGATTCTCGCCGTGCTATTCGTCGAGGTCGTCGAGCTAGACATACCCGCTACCGTCAAGCGCGTTTTCTGAATCGCACTCGCCTAAAAGGTTGGCTAGCTCCTAGCTTGAAATACAGAGTAGATACGACCTTGACTTGGGTTAACAAATTCATCAGATTTGCACCCATAAATAGTATTGCGATGGAACTGGTTCAATTCGATCTTCAACAACTAGAGAATCCTGAAATCTCTGGGGTCGAATATCAGCAGGGGGAATTGCTTGGTTACGAAATCAGAGAATATCTACTCAACAAATGGGATAGAAAATGTACTTACTGCAAATCTGAAAATATTCCCTTGCAGGTAGAACATATTCATCCCAAGGCAAAAGGGGGTAGCAATCGCATTTCTAACCTGTGCCTAGCTTGCGAAAAATGTAATCTCAAGAAAGGCACTCAAAATATTAAGAATTTCCTCTCGAAGAAGCCAGATTTACTCAAGCAAATCATGGCACAAGTCAAACGACCGCTCAAGGATGCCACTGCCGTCAATTCAACCCGCTGGGCATTGTTCAACCAACTCAAGCTAACGGGATTACCTGTTACGACAGGCTCCGGCGGGCAGACAAAATATAATCGCACTCGATTAGAATTACCCAAAACTCATTATTTTGATGCTGCTTGTGTTGGCAAAGTTCACAAATTAATCGTGTCAACAACTCAGCCGTTGTCGATAAAAGCTAACGGTCATGGCACTCGACAAATGTGTCGTACCGATAAATTTGGGTTTCCATCTCGCTATGTCCCCCGCAACAAATTTGTCAAAGGCTTTCAAACTGGCGACATTGTTAAAGCTGTCGTAACCAGTGGAAAGAAAATTGGTGAATATGTTGGTAGAGTAGCTGTTCGCAGCAGCGGTTCTTTCAATATATCAGCGAAAGAATTGGTACAGGGTATTAACCACAAATACTGTCAGATTCTCCATAGAAAAGATGGGTATTCGTACCAGTTTTAGTTTAAGTAAAGCCGTCTTGAAAGACGGGGTTTCTACCCATGATTTTGATGAAAGGGCTGCTCGTTCGTGATTGGCTCGATCGTCAGGGCGAATTTGAACAGGAAGTTGGTGGTTATTTCCAAGCTGGAAAATTGAAGAACCAAGAAACAGTCGTGGTAGGAATCGATGGGGCTGTGGGCGCATTTATCGACCTGTTTGAAGGGAAAAATATTGGCAAGATGGTGGTGAAGTTGGACTAGGTGGCGACTATTTTGTCTCAGTTGTTATCCAAATTGCTAATTTAAGTAATCCAATCATTAGTCAACAATCTCCAGCGACAGAGCCCGTCGCGTCAGACAAAGGCGATAGTCTTGCAGTTTTGCTTGCAGGGTTGTGCTTTCAATACTATTTTTGTCTTATATTAAATAGGTGAGCAAATTTGTCTGAATAAAAGTAATGCAACGATTTAATCTAACTATACTGAAACAGTTCTGGGCGATCGCCAAATCTTACTGGTCAAGCGACGAAAAATGGCGCGCGCGCGGATTATTGCTATTAGTCATCCTGTTATCCCTTGGCTACACGGGACTGAGCGTGCTGCTCAACAACAAGCGAGGCGAGCTAATCTCTGCACTGTCTGCTCACGATGAAGCTAGATTTTGGCAAACAATTCTGATTTTTGCTGGGACATTAGTTATTTATGCACCATTATATGCAGGCTATGATTATTTGCGCGATCGCCTGGGCTTAGAGTGGCGGCGATGGCTGACTAACTATTTTGTCGATCGCTACTTCCAGAATCGCGCATTTTATCATCTAAATCATGCCGATGCCGACATCGACAACCCAGATCAGCGGATTGCTGAAGATGTCAAAAGTTTTACCCAAGAATCGTTAAAAATACTGCTAGTGGTAGTTGATTCTTTGTTAGCAGTAGCGGCATTTAGTGGGGTGCTCTGGGGCATTTCTAAGCCATTAATCTTGTTTTTGGTGCTCTACGCGCTGGTTGGCACCTTGGCGACAGTTGGGGTATTCGGGAAGCCCTTAATGCGACTCAATTTTGGGCAGCTTAAAAAAGAGGCCGATTTCCGGTTTAGTTTAGTGCGGGTGCGAGAAAATGCGGAGGCGATCGCCTTTTACCAAGGAGAACCGCGCGAGTCAGCTCAAATCAAAGGCAGATTTGTCGAAGCTTTTGATAACTTCAAGCGCTTGATTTTTTGGGAGTTGAATCTCAATATCTTGACTAACGCCTATGAATTTATTCCCTTCGTTTTGCCAGCAATTGTGGTAGCACCAGGCATTTTTGCGGGTGATTTAGAAGTTGGTAAAGTTACCGAGGCGCAAGGGGCTTTCATTCGAGTCTTTTTCTCGCTCAATCTAATTGTGGCGCGCTTTCAATCCCTCGCTACTTTTGGTGCAGGTGTGGAGCGTTTATACACATTTTTAGAGTGTTTGGAAACTAATCACTTAGCTTCTCAGGAGTCTGACAGCGCCCTGGAAACAACGATCGCAACTGAAATTTCCGATCGACTGGCGATCGAGCTTATGACGCTCCAAACACCTAACCGTCAACGGACTTTGGTGGAGAATCTATCTGTAAAACTATCAACCGGTGAGGGTTTGCTGGTGAGAGGGCCTAGCGGGTGCGGGAAAAGTTCTCTGCTAAGGGCGATCGTTGGACTGTGGGATGCAGGGAGTGGCAAAATTTTGCGGCCTACCCTTGATAAAATGTTGTTTTTGTCGCAGCGGCCTTACATGATTTTAGGGACGTTACGAGATCAAATGCTGTATCCAAATATCAATTCGGAAGTTGAAGATTCGCAGCTCAGCCAAATTTTGATTCAGGTGAATTTACCCGACTTAGAGCAAACGCATGGAGGATTTAACACTGAACAAAACTGGGCGGAGCTTCTATCTTTGGGAGAACAACAGCGCCTAATTTTCGCACGTCTTCTGCTCAATAAACCTAGTTACGCTATTTTAGATGAGGCTACTAGCGCCCTCGATCCTCACAATGAAAAATATTTATACCAACAGTTACAAGACTCTGGTATAACGTTTTTGAGCATTGGACATCGAGAAAGTTTGAGTAATTATCATGAGTCTATTTTGGATTTGACCGCAGATCATACCTGGTCTTTAAAAGCTTCTGAAACTCTATCTATTTTGACTTCTGATAATCTTGTTGATGAAGGCGTAAAGATATAAACGGAGGAGACTGCACGTGCCGTTTCCCTACCCCGATTAATTGTAGGGAAACGGCACGTGCTGAGAAACGGAGGAGACGGCAGTGCCGTTTCCCTACCCGATTAATTGTAGGGACTAAGGCCAAGTGCTTAGTCCCTACCCCGATTAATTGTAGGGACTAAGGCCAAGTGCAGTCTCCTCATTCTTGATTGCTTAATCTATTCCTATTGATATAGATTGTACTTAGGAAAGCGAAGTTAAATATCTGTCTATTGATTGATTCATTTACTGGTGATTACGAGTCTAGTTAAAGTGGGTAGATAGAAGATAAATTTAACCCGATAAAATTAGAAAAAACTTATATCAAATCCGTTGGCATCGAAATTATTCATCTCTTTTCTCTTTCTGTGCGGTCTCTGCGGCAAGAGCAGTTTAATCATTCCCAAACAACCGTAAACGATAATATTTCAATACTGTGAGGATGCCTGTGATGTTGATTAGTCGATCGAATACTTCAACCAATCCGAACTCAACCGATCGATCGATACCTGTTCATCCGAGCGTTCATCTCGGTATGGGCGCAAACCTGTTTGACGGTGAGTGTTCGTTTCGAGTCTGGGCACCGAATGCGATCGGGGTTGCGGTTTGCATTTGGCGTGACGATCAGATGTCCCAAGTTTCACTCGCGCCAGAACCAAGTAATCCTAGCTATTGGTCAGTTGATGTTACGGGCGTTGTGGAAAATCAATTCTATCAGTTCTTAATTGAAAACAAAGGCGGCGATGCCACAAATCCCGGCGGTACTGTTTCTCGTGTGGATGCCTATGCACGGCAAGTCGAAAGTGCTGAAGATAACGCCAGAGGAATCGTCGTTGATTGGCAGCAAAAATGGTCTGAGTTTACTACGCCAAAATTTGATAATCTAATTATCTATCAAGTTCATGTCGGCTCATTTGCCGGATTACACGATCGCCTGAACATTCCAAATTATGCCACGTTTGCCGATTTTCAGACAAAGCTGGAATACATTCGAGAGCTCGGATTTAACGCACTGCAATTATTGCCGATCGCGCAAGTTGATGGCGTGGATAACGAAGGCTATGGAGCCACCAACCTGTTTGCACCTCATGATGGGTACGGGACTCCGGCAGAGCTCCGATCGCTCGTTGATGCTGCACATTCTCACGGTCTAGCCGTGATTTTTGATGTGGTGTATCATCATGCTTCGACCAGTCACAATCACTATTGGGAATATGACGGCAATACGACAGATAGTGGTGGCATTTATTTTGAAGATCCGTTTCGGTATGAACCAGCCCGTGATGAAGATGGTCGATCGTTTGCTCACTGGAAATCGGAAGTGCAAAACTTTCTACTTGACAACGCGCGGATGCTGTTGAATGAGTATCATGGTGATGGCTTGCGGTTTGATATGGCGCACACCCTGACGTGGGAATGTACTCAGCATATTATTGCAGGAATACGAGAAAATCCCTACTGGCACGATAAGTATTTGATTGCAGAATGGACGGGAGATCAGCAGGATCGCTGGGGTAAAGTGATCCGCGAATTAGGATTCAATGCGGTTTGGGGCATGGCCGATCCGTTCGCCTATCGTCAGGCCGCAAATGCAGAGAATGCGATCGATGAACTAAAGTCATTTATCGGCTGGACGGGATTCGATCGTCCCTGGAATTTAGTGCACTATTTGCTTGGTTCACACGATCAAATAGCTGATGGTAATAGTGGCAATCAACGTGAGAATCGCTATTTTGTTGAGCTATTTGGAGGACGAGATAACTGGTATGCGCGATCGAAACCGCGACTCGGTTGGGCATTAAATGTGGCGATTCCCGGCACGCCGATGCTGTTTATGGGTTCAGAATGTCATCACTGGGGTTATTGGTGGCCCAACCCCGATCGCAATCCAGCGACTTCAGAACATCGATTTGACTGGAAAATTGCCGGAGATGCGATCGGTATCCCAATGCGAAATCTGGTGAGAGATGTCAATTGGGTACGCTGGAACAATCCGGCTTTACGCAGTTCTACTTTACAATTCATCCATGAAGATCGCACGAATGCAGTCTTAGCTTTCAAACGCTGGCATGAGTCCGACAATATTGTCGTGGTTGTCGTCAATCTGAGCGATCGTCAATGGCAAGAACATGACTACGGCATTAATATGGGAACAGAAACAGGTCAGTGGGAAGAAATTTTTAATTCTCAATCGCCTCAATATGATGGTTGGAATGATTCGGGAAACTATCAGTACGATCTGCGAGTTCAGGAAGACGGAAAACACTACATGAATCTCCCCAAATGGTCAGTTTTAATGTTCAAAAAACAATAGATTAATTAGATGAACAGCAAAATCAATAAGTATCTCATTATTTGGTACTAGATATAATATCAAACTCATTAAGATCAGAATTATCCGTCCCTCTCTTCTCTTCCTCTGCGTTCTCTGCGCTCTCTGCGGTTAAAAAATCCGATCCAACCAGAATCAAGCCAACAAAATAACACCACTTTTTCTCGCCAATAATTTAACTTACCAACTAAAAATATACCCAATTTAAAAGGTCAAAAATGCCAACTGCAACAGACTTCAAAGACTATTACACCATCCTGGGAGTCAGCAAAACAGCAACTCCTGAAGAAATCAAACGAGCTTACCGCAAACTTGCTCGCAAATACCATCCTGACCTCAATCCTGGAGATAAAGACGCAGAGGCAAAATTCAAAGACCTCAATGAAGCAAATGAAGTGCTTTCCGATCCAGAGAAACGGCCGAAATACGATCGATTTGGCGAACATTGGAACCAGCCTGCTTACAGTGAAGCGCCACCATCCAGAGGAACTAATCCTGGGACGGTTGACTTCGATCAGTACGGCGATTTTGATTCATTTATCAACGATTTGCTAGGTCGATCGCGAAACGGATCGCAACGTAGAACCAACGCAACCAGCGGCTTCGATGATTATGGTGGCGGATTTCGCTCTCAAGCGCCCGCACCGGATAGCGAAGCTGCGATCGCCCTGACATTTTCCGAAGCGTTTCACGGTGTCCAAAAACGACTGCAATTCGACGATGAAACCATCAACGTCCGCATTCCCGCAGGCGCAAAACCAGGTAGTCGCATTCGCCTCAAGGGTAAAGGCCGCGTTAGCCCGTTCTCTCAACAGCGTGGCGATTTGTATCTGACGATCGAGATATTAACCCATTCCTGCTTCCGATTTGAAGGCGATGACCTCGTTTGTGACGTGCCAATTCGCCCCGATGAAGCGGTTTTAGGGGCAGAAATCAGCGTGCCCACACCGGATGGTAGCGTGACGATGAAAGTGCCTAAAGGAGTGCGATCGGGACAATCCCTAAGACTTCGCGGCAAAGGCTGGACATTGCCAAAAGGGGGACGCGGTGACTTACTCGCCAAACTCCTGATTGTCACGCCGAAAGACTTAAGTGCGATCGAGCAAGAATGCTACGAAAAAATCCAAGCAAATACCAATTTTAACCCCCGCGCCCAGTTAGAGGAAATAAAATTATGAGCTTTAGCCTTTCAACAACAGTGGTTTCATCCGAAGGTGAGCAACTCTACACCTTTGAATATGCCGCATTGCTAACAGAGACTTCGATTACGTTGGTGAAGGTTTATGTTGAGTTAGGGGTAATTGAGCCGATCGGCTCAATGCTGCATCCCCGCGAGATTGCTCGAATTACTCAGATTCAGCGGTTGCGTCAAGACTTGGGGCTGAACTTAGTCGGAGCCGCAATGGTGCTAGATATGGCGGCTGAAATTGCCCAATTACGGGCACAACTTAAGGCGCATCAGTCTCATCGATCAACATTTAATTAACAAGTAAAAGCTACAAGTTGAAAATTAAATTATGCCTATCATTCAATATGGTTTAGATAAGACAGATCCCCCTAGCCCCCCTAAAAAAGGGGGGGATAAGAAGTTGCTCAAAGTCCCCCTTGCTTTCGGGGGATTTAGGGGGATCTCCGGGGAATTAACAGTGTTGACTGAACCGTATTGATTTGTAATTGCACTTTTAATTTTTGATTTTTAAACGGTAATCGGTTTCCATTTTGGATAAATTTATGACTCAATCTTTGCAAAATCCAGTCGATCGCGAGAAGAAGAAGATCGGAGCTACTTCTGCCCTGAATGGTGTCACAATTCACATCGAAAAATTGTACAAACACTATGGCAAAATTATTGCACTTAGGGGCATTGACCTAGACGTAAACCGGGGAGAATTATTTGGGCTAATTGGCCCAGATGGTGCTGGCAAAACTACTGTTTTTAATATTCTCGGTGGGGTGATGGAAGCAACGGCTGGGGAAGCGCGAATCCTAGAATTGCCGGCCAGAGATGCCCGCAACTATACGGGGTATCTCACCCAACAATTTTCTCTTTATCCAGATCTCAGTGTTCAGGAAAATATTAATTATAGTGCTGGACTGCGGTTAGTGCCAGAAAACCAGCTAGAAATGCGACGTAGTAAGTATCTGAAACTGATGCAATTGGATAACTTTTGCGATCGCCTTGCGGGTCGTCTTTCTGGTGGCATGAAGCAGAAATTAGCCCTCTGTTGTGCGCTGATTTCCGAGCCCCAAGTCTTGTTACTAGATGAACCAACTACGGGAGTTGATACCATTGCTCGTCGCGAGTTTTGGGATATTTTGGCGGGATTAACTGCCCAGGGAATCACCGTTGTAGTCGCTACTCCCGATTTAGATGAGGCAGAACGGTGCGATCGCGTGGCTTTGATTTACGACGGGCAAATTCAGCAAATTGGTACTCCAACAGCACTTAAAGCTGCTCTAGGGCTGCAACGGTTGGTGATTCGGACACCTGAATTAGTCAAAACTGAACAAGCCTTACTGCCGTTAGTTAATCAAGAACAGATTGCCGATGTCTCGACTTATGGCGATCGCATTGAAGTCCTAGTCAAAGATGCCAAACAAGGCGAAATCCTAGTACGCGATCGATTAACTCAGCAGCCAAAAACCAGCGATGACCAGATTGATATTCAGTCGGAGAAACCAACCCTAGAAAACGTATTCACAACGCTACTACGCCAAAAAGGGGGAGTTCCTAAATTCATTCCATTTCCGCGATCGCAAAGCATACCTTCAAAACCAAACACTAAGCAAGAAATAATCCAAAATCCTGCCATCGCCATCTGTGCTAGGAACCTCAACCGCATCTTTGGTACTTTTCATGCAGTCGCAAACCTCAACTTAGACCTCCATTATGGCGAAGTTTATGGACTGCTAGGCGCAAATGGGGCAGGCAAAACTACCATGATTAAAATGCTGTGTGGACTATTACCAATCAGTTCGGGAAAAATCTCCATTGCTGGAGAAACAGGAGATTTGCGGAGTGCCCAACTGCGACAAAAAATTGGCTACATGAGTCAAAAATTTACCCTTTATGATGACCTAACAATTCTCGAAAACCTACAGTTTTACAGTGGAGTCTATGGCATTCCCCCCAAACAGCGACAGGAAAAGATTCGCTGGGTACTCTCAATTTGTGGCTTAGAAAAACAAGAAAACTTGCTGACTCGGCAATTACCTGGCGGATGGAAACAACGAGTCGCTTTTGGTGCATCAGTCATGCACGAACCAGAGATTTTATTTCTCGATGAACCTACCTCCGGCGTTGATGTACTAGCACGTAAACAATTCTGGCAATTAATTAACGACTTTGCCCGTAATGGCACTGCAATTCTCGTCACTACCCACTACATGAATGAGGCAGAACAATGTAATCGGATGTGTTTTATGGTAGCAGGCCGCAAAGTGGCAGAGGGTTCGGCAAGTGAGATTAAATCAGCACAACCGGGTCAATTATTTGAATTGCGTGTAGGGAAATTGCAAGAAAGTTACGATCGCCTGCGAGAACACCTAGAACCTTGGCGCGTCTCCATTTTTGGCGATCGCCTCCACATCGTCTTAGACGATCCTAAGCAAGAATTACCCCAAGTAGAATCACTTTTAAAACAAGCTAATTTACCACTGATTGAAACCGAATATATGGCGTTTTCCCTAGAAGATGCCTTTATTGGAGAAGTACAACGGGCAGGAGGCGCACCACCATGATGATCCGACGAATTCGCAATCAAGTCTTCAAAGAATTGCAACAGTTTCAGCGCGATCGTTTAGGCGTTGCTCTAGCATTTATCCTGCCAGTGATTGCCTTACTAATTATTGGATTTGCCATTCGTTTAGAAGCAAAAAATATCTCTCTAGTAGTGCGAGATTTAGATCGAACCACCCTCAGTCGCAGCTACATTGAACGACTTTATGCCACTAATTTATTTGTTCCTGCAAAGTGGCAAGGAATGCGCTTTCCCGATGCCCTCGATCGCGACACCGCCCAAGTACAAATTACCATTCCCGTTGGTTTTACCGCAGATGCAGCAGCAGGAAGAACCGGGAAAGTGCAGGTAATAATTGATGGTAGCGATACAATCAATGCCCGTGTTAGCGATCTAGCTGTCCAAGGAACAACTTTAGCTGTTGTACAAGAGCAATTAGGGCAATTATCTGAGACATTAGGAGTTGTGGCTCAGGTACGCTTGTGGTTCAATCCGGGACGGCAAGAATCCCTATTTATTGTACCAGGAAGTTATGGAGTAATTCTGGCAATTTTCCCGCCGTTATTAATTGCGATCGCCCTTGTTCGCGAAAAAGAACAGGGTACAATTCTGCAACTTTATGCTTCTAGTCTCAGCGCCTTTGAACTGCTAATTGGCAAATCCTTGGCCTATATCGCTGTGGGTTTAGGAGAAGCCATCATCCTGTTTGTTGTGGGTTTCTTTTTATTTGGAGTGCGCTTTATTGGCGATCCAACACCATTGATAATTGGTACACCTGTGTTTATGTTAGCGGGGGTGCAGTTGGGCTTAATTATTGGCACTTTTACTACAACTCAAAGTGCAGCAGTGCAGGCGATCGGCACAATTAAAGTATTAACTGGCTTTCTCCTGGCAGGGTTTCTCTTTCCCCTGAATAGCGTGCCGTTTCCCTTTTCAATTGTATCCTATCTGGTACCAGTGCGTTACTACATCGAACTATGTCGAGATGTTTTTGTGCGGGGTTCCGGTTGGTTTGGTACTTGGGAACTGATTTTAGCCATGCTCATTTTGAGTATTGCCGAATTTGCGCTTGGTGGGGAATGCGTCAAATGCAATTGTCAAGTTAATTGTTAATTGGTAATTGTGTAGTAGTAACTTGGGAATAAGAAAAATGCTAAATAGTCGCCTTTTGGCTCTGTTAATTAAAGAAACCACTGAACTATTGCGAAATCGGCAACTGGTCATTTTCCTGACCATCGCACCAATTGTTTCTATGGTGATTTTCGGCTATGTCTTGAACTCCAATGTCACCCATCTACGGCTAGGTATTCTGGATCAAAATCAGGTCGCTCTCAGTCGGCAATTAGTCGATGCCTTCACTGCAAATCAGGTATTTGTTGCCAGTCGATACACCAATGATCAGCAAGATTTGACTCGACAGATTGAACGCGGACAAGTCGATGCTGGCTTGATAATTCCCTCTACTTTTAGCCGCGACTTGTTGCAAACTGGTAAGTCAGAAGTTGCAGTAATAATTGATGGAATTAATGCCTATAGTTCTGGAATTGCCAAGGGTTATATTGCCCAAATCACAACTCAATTCAACCTCAATCTAGTAGAACAATATCAACCTCTATCAACAGGATTGAAAATTCCTATTCAGTCGGAAATCACCTTCCGCTACAATCCCGGTACTCTGGATAGTTGGTTCTTTGTACCTGGAGTCATTGGTGCGATCGTTACTCTCAGTGCAATCCTCGCCGCCGCCGTAGAAGCAGTGCGGGAAAAAGATCAGGGAACATTAGAGCAATTACTGATGACACCCGTGGCTTCTACGGCAATTCTCATTTCTAAAATTGTCCCCATTTCTGGCTTACTCACGGGAACGTTACTGATGTGTTTTGCCGTTGCATTTTTGGTGTTTCAACTACCATTGCGAGGTAATCTATTTTTGTTATTAATTTTCTCAATTCTCTACATTCAAATTGGGGTTGCCATTGGATTAGCTATTTCCACATTTTCTGAAAACAAATTACAAACGATTCTAATTGGCATCTTTTTAAACATCCCGATTATTTTATTAGGCGGTGCTGTCACGGCGGTGAACAGTATGCCCTTGCTATTTCGTTGGATTGCCCAAATTAATCCTCTTTATCATTATCTAGTCATTTTGCGGGGCATTCTGCTCAAGGGGACTGGGTTAGAGGTTTGGTGGTTACACGCGATCGCGATGATTTTGTTTGCCATAGCAACCCTGCTTGTATTTGCTATTCTTTATCGAATACAACTTATTTAATAGAAGGAAGAAGGAAGAAGGAAGGAGGAAGAAGGAAGGAGGAAGAAGGAAGAGGTAACTGCTAATTGTGCAAAATAAGGTTATACTATCATTGCCCAACGGGAGAGTCATCGCGCTGCGGCTGGGATTGCTTTGATCCACTGCATTCTGCTCGCAATGACAAGTGAGATTGGAGTAAATTCTCTCATGCCCGATGCCCCATATTTTATTCCCTAATCCATGCGTTTTAAAAGAAATCCGTTATTCTGGGTTGCTGCTGTTATCAGTTTAGTTTTAGACCACTTGACTAAGTTTTGGGTGGTGCAAAATTTTGACTTGACGATTCCTCCGCAGACGCAACCGCTGTTACCTGGGATATTTCACTTCACTTATGTTGTTAATACCGGTGCGGCTTTTAGTTTGTTCAGCAATGGCGGGGCGATTTGGTTGCGCTGGCTGTCTTTGGGCGTTAGTGTGGGATTGATGGTGCTGGCTTGGTTCGGGCCGCGAATTAACCGCTGGGAACAAGCTGGCTACGGTTTGATTTTGGGTGGCGCACTGGGTAACGGAATCGATCGATTTGTTTTGGGCCACGTTATAGATTTTCTGGATTTTAGGATAATTCGTTTCCCGGTGTTTAATCTGGCAGATGTGTTTATTAATGCTGGGATTATCTGTTTGCTGATTGCAACTTTTCACGGTGCACCGCCGCCGAGAAACCGGGAGGGGAGTGATTCTATTTCAGAGTAGCGAAAGAAGCAGCAAGTTCGGCAACGGATTGTGTAGCGGATGTAACGGATGTAATAGCTAACTAACCGTAGGGTGCGTCAGGGGGGAGATTCTTAGTTTGTGGTTTAAATATTCTGCCCTGACGCAGCCTACAATAACTTTTGCAATCTTGTCTAGTGTTGGGTTTGTTTGTGCGCCATGTTTATCAGGTGCGTCGCTGTGAAATTGTCTGTCAAATTTAAGGATTTTCAACGGCGACGCACCCTACAATAACTAAAATCTAAAATCTAAAATCTAAAATCTAAAATCGGATGACTCCTAATCCATTTGCCCAAGAACGCCTGCTATTTGCCCCAGCAACCCCCGATGCTGATGCTATTCCAACTATTTTTGCATTTCCCAATGAGTACACGGTGGGCATCACCAGTCTCGGCTATCAGATTGTGTGGGCAACTTTGGCTGTGCGATCGGATATTGCAGTCAGCCGTTTATTTACTGATATCCGCGAACAACTTCCGAGACATCCAGAATTACTGGGATTTTCGCTTTCTTGGGAACTCGATTATGTAAATATTCTGAATTTATTAGAATCTCTAGAAGTTCCGATTTGGGCATCTAAACGCACTGACAATCATCCGATCGTATTCGGCGGTGGCCCGGTTTTTACCGCGAATCCCGAACCGTTTGCAGATTTTTTTGATGTGATTTTGCTCGGAGATGGCGAACATCTCATTGACAATTTTATTGATGCTTGCAAAGAAGTCCGTACCGCCGACAGACAAACTAAATTGCGCTATTTAGCCCAAGTTCCGGGGGTTTATGTTCCTAGTTTGTACGAAGTAACTTATTTGGATGCGACTGAGGGGATTAAATCGATTCAGCCGATCGATTCTGAAATTCCCAGTGTGGTTGAAAAACAAACTTATCGCGGCAATACTTTATCTGCTTCTACTGTGGTGACGGAAAAGGCTGCTTGGGAAAATATTTACATGGTGGAAGTGGTTCGGAGTTGTCCAGAAATGTGCCGTTTCTGTTTGGCTAGTTATCTGACTTTGCCATTTAGAACTGCAAGTTTGGAGGATTCGCTAATTCCGGCGATCGATCGCGGTTTAGCTGTGACTAATCGTTTGGGTTTGTTGGGTGCTTCTGTGACTCAACACCCGGAATTTGAACAGTTGTTGGAGCATTTGAATCATCCGAAATACGATGGCGTGCGCCTCAGTCTTTCTTCGGTACGGACGAATACGGTGACAGTTAAGCTAGCAGAAATATTGACAAACCGAGATAGCAAATCGATTACAATTGCTGTGGAAAGTGGGAGCGATCGCCTCCGCAAAATTGTCAACAAAAAACTCACAAATGAGGAAATTATCGAAGCTGCTATCAACGCTAAAGCTGGTGGTTTAAAAGGAATTAAACTTTACGGGATGGCGGGAATACCTGGGGAAGAGATGGAGGATTTAGAAGCGACGGTGGCGATGATGCGGACGATTAAAAAAGCGGTTCCGGGTTTGCGATTAACTTTTGGATGCAGCACTTTTGTCCCGAAATCTCACACTCCTTTCCAGTGGTTTGGAGTGAACAAAGATGCGGAGAAGAGACTGAAGTTTTTAGATAAAGAATTGCGGATGTTAGGTTTAGAATTTAGACCTGAAAGCTATAACTGGTCTGTGATTCAGGGTTTGTTGTCGAAGGGCGATCGCAGGTTGTCAAAGCTATTAGAATTAGTCCGGCATTACGGTGATACTTTGGGCAGTTATCGGCGCGCTTTTAAGGAGTTGCGGGGACAGTTGCCGTAAATGGATTTCTATGTTTTTCAAGAGTGGGAATTGGATCGGGTTTTGCCTTGGAGTCATATAAAAGGGCCGTTACCGGAGGCGACTTTGAAGAAGCATTTGGCTGAGGCGATGACTCATTTTAAGATGGATGATTTGCAGTTGACGAGTTAGGAAATAGCGGGAGGCGAAAGTCTACACAAACGAAGATCGGACGTACGGTTGAAACCGCGTCTACACAAACGATGTCCGCCTCCGCGGACTGAAGAAAATAACGT
>JAJAYT010000386.1 GCA_026786085.1 Microcoleus sp. CAN_BIN18
ACGACTGGGCATTCTCTGCTATGAAGAAGGAAGAAGGAAGAAGGAAGAAGGAAGAAGGAAGAAGGAAGACGGAAGACGGAAGAAGGAGGAAGGAAGACGGAAGAAGGAAGACGGAAGAAGGAAGAAGGCCCAACGCAGGGCGTTTATCCTGCCCTTCGACCCTTCGACCCTTCGACCCTTCGACTACGCGAGCGGGCGACGCTCAGGACTCATAAACCGCTTCAGGAAGAATAAAGAAGGAAGAATCTGAGCGGGTAAAAACCTCCGTTGCGAGCACGCATAGCGAAGATCCGCTAAAAACGTCCTAACCGTCAGGCAGTTGCTATATATAAAAATTAAAATAAGATTAGTTAAGATTACAATAAAAAAACATTCTTATTGTTTGAGCGTCCGATGACCCCTAAAGTAGAAATTTACACTTGGAGAACCTGCCCGTTTTGCATTCGTGCCAAAGCACTGCTGAAACGAAAAGGGGTTGAATTTACAGAGTACGCGATCGACGGAGATGCAGCAGCACGCGATCAAATGACCGATCGAGCCAACGGAGGCCGCAGCCTGCCCCAGATATTCATCAACGACCAACACATAGGCGGCTGCGACGACATCCACGAACTCGATGCTCAAGGCCTGCTAGACCCGCTGCTAGCAGCAAAATGAAGCATTCCCGGTTGAATTTTGAGTTTGCCCAAATTTTCCTGCGACCAATTCTTAATTATCACTGACCATGAAATTTGCATTCATCATCGATCCCCTCGCGCGACTAATTCCAGGACACGATACCAGCGTAGCGCTGATGGAAGCAGCTCAACAGTTGGGTCACGAAGTGTGGGCGACTCAAGCCAACGAATTAAGCGTCATCGGTGGCAAAACCTGGGCAATGCTCGATCGGGTAACGCTGACCCCAGTAACACAGCTAGAGGGACGCTGGGAGGCTGCTGAGGCTTGGTATCAGGTGGAACAGCCTACCTTGCAACCACTAGAAACAATGGACGCAGTATTTATGCGGACTGATCCGCCAGTCAACGTTCCTTATCTCTACGCTACTTACCTTCTAGACGGCATCGATCCCGCTAAAACTTTGGTCGTTAACAGTCCCAAAGGATTGCGGGCGGCGAATGAAAAGATGTACGCTTTGCAATTTGAAGGAGCGATCCCCGAAACAATCGTTTCTCAAAACAAGCAGGTAATTCGGCAATTTGTTGAGAAAAAAGGCGCCGCAGTTCTTAAACCCTTGGGTGGCAAAGCTGGCGAGGGCATTTTGTTTTTGGAACCGGGCGATCGCAATCTCAACTCCCTCGTAGAAATTAGCACTCAACAAGGGCAAATCCCAGTCATGGTTCAGACATATCTGCCCGAAGCCAAAGACGGAGACAAACGGATCATCCTCTTGAACGGGAAGCCGATCGGTGCTGTCAACCGTATACCCACGGGTAATGAATTTCGCGGCAACATGGCCGTCGGCGGGCGCGTCGCAAAAACCGAAATTACCGATCGCGAATATCAAATTTGCGCTCAGTTAGCACCCGTACTCCAACGAGACGGACTGTACTTTGTCGGCATTGATATCATCGGCGGTTATCTCACCGAAGTTAATGTCACCAGCCCTACAGGGATCAGAGAAATTGACTTGTTTGACGGCGTTAGTTTGGGCAAACAAGTAATTGAATGGACTGTTTCGCAGGCAGAAAGTACAAGCAATCAGGTGACAGAGAGTTAGTTCTGGGCTAAATAATTTTATACGCTAGAATTTAAAAAAAACGCCTTTTTTTTAGGGCTAAAAGCTTGACTTTGACAAGCCCTTGAAGTACCATTTGATAATTGGAGTGGTGACAAAATTAAAATTGAAGTCACCACTCCCATTATTTAAAGTATACCCCAACAGTCTAGAAAAATCAATAGGTAATAGTTCCTTTTTTAGGGCGATTTTTTTAACAAGATTAGAAAAAACTTGGTTTCTTCAACAATACCTTCATGAACTCAACTGTGTGCAAGGTTTTGTATGAGTGTTCGCTGCGAGAACCCCAAAGATGCTCCCGATGGAAGATGGGAGCATTCCCAATTCCCAATTCCCAATTCCCAATTATTAAATTATTAAATTATTAAATTATGTCAAAAATTGGCGTTGCAGTAGTCGGTACAGGTTTCGGCCAAAAAGTGCACCTTCCAGGATTCCAGACACACCACCGGACAGAGGTTGTGGCTGTTTACCACCGGAGTTTAGACAAAGCTCAGGCGATCGCCTCTACCCATAATATCCCCTACGCTTGCAACTCGATCGCAGATATAGTTGCCATCCCAGAAGTAGCGGGCGTTAGCATTTCCACGCCGCCATTTTTGCACTTTGAAATGGCAAAAACCGTCTTGGAAGCAGGCAAACATTTATTATTGGAAAAACCCACAGCGCTGACAGCAAATGAAGCCAGGGAACTTTACCGATTGGCAAACAGCGCATCTCAAACCGATTTTCAAAATAGTGGTGCCAGAGCAATTGCCACAATGGACTTTGAGTTTCGCTTCATCCCCGCATGGCAAATGCTAGCCGAATTATTAGCAGCAGGATATGTGGGAGAAAACCGTTTAATTAAGATTGATTGGTTGGTGTCTGGCCGCGCTGATGCTACTCGCCCTTGGAATTGGTACGCGCAAAAAGAGCGAGGTGGCGGAGTTTTGGGCGCTACAGGTTCTCACGTTTTTGATTATATTAGCTGGCTGTTCGGCCCGGTACAGAGGTTGTCAGGACAACTGATTACAGGAATTTCGGCTAGGCCAGATCCCAATGATTCGGGAAATTTAAAACCTGTTGATGCCGACGATTCTTGCACGTTGATGTTGGAATTAGTCGGGGGAATACCTTGTCAAGTTTGTTTGAGTTCTGTTACCTATCAAGGGCGGGGACATTGGGTCGAAATTTACGGGAGTAAGGGTACTTTGGTATTGGGAAGCGACAATCAGCAGGATTACGTCCACGGATTTCGTTTGTGGGGTTCTCAAGGTGGAGAACCTTTGGCTGAAATCAAGATTCCTCAAAGATTGGAGTTTCCTCAAGTTTATCCAGATGGCAGAATTGCACCGTTTATTCGAGTAGTAGATAGGTGGGTGGAAGCAATTGATGCGGGGAAATCTTTGATACCGTCGCTGAAAGAAGGGGTTTACTCGCAGTTGTTGATGGATTTGACTACTGAGTCGAATGCCACGGGAACTTGGGTAGATGTACCAAAGTTAGAGAAATTTTTGGGCGGCAGGTAAAAGTAAAAACTCCGAAAGCAATCTCTCGCGCTCGATCGCACCCCAAACCCGATAAACTACGAATAGTTAAAGTCGATCGACCTCTATATCAGCAAGTTGGTAGTTGTGAATGGCGCGCCCTGAAAGTCCTTGC
>JAJAYT010000387.1 GCA_026786085.1 Microcoleus sp. CAN_BIN18
CATCCAGATTCTCGTTTTCTCGTTTTTACAGAGGTATTACAAACTACTGCTATTATTAAAGCAACTTTCAAGGAACAAAGTCTTGCACTTACTGGGAGTATGAGTGCTGATGAGCGGAAGAATGTAGTTAAGGAATTTTACGATCGCAACCAAAACTACCGTATCCTTGTCGCAACTTCTGCGGCGGACGAAGGATTAGATTTTCAAGTAGCGAATAAAGTGGTGCATTGGGATCTCAGTCCTGATCCTGCTATTTTAATGCAACGTAATGGGAGGGTTGCTCGATTAGGTCAAATTTCTGATGTCACTGCCTACTATCTCATTTTAGAGGGTACATTAGCAGAAAAAAGAGATACAGCCTTACTAAAGCGTCTCGAAACAGCAGGAGTTACAGATCCGCGTATGCAATTGAAAATTTTGGGACAGCTTGATAATAACCAAGAGGGCAAAATTACAAGTGCTATTGAAAATGACGGTGTTGATGTAGGAGCTGTAGACAAAGTTATAAAAGAAGCAAAGAAATACAGCGAGGACATGGAGACAGAGCTTCGTAAGTTAAATGAACAGCTAAAACCTCAATGGGCTCTCGATCGCCAGAAGCTACTTAACCGCCTCAGAACTTGGTATGATTTGGAAGTTACTCAATACGATCCTTACCAACATAAACTAGCTTTTGAAGCTAAGGAATGGCAACGTCCTGTTTTTGGGGAAGAAAAAACAGAGATGGAGTCAGCAGTTTCTGAAGTTCTCGTAATCAAGCAGAAAAATAAAAAAGAGATAAAATTTAACTTTGACCCAGAATTTGCTCTTTTTAGCCAAGAAAAAAATCCCAATGGATTAGCAGGGTTGCTGCCTTGGCACATGAAAGAAATTGAGGGAGGTACAAAAAAACATCAACCTCTTCTTGGGAGTTATGATCCAATTGGAAGCTTAACCCAGTCTCTTGCTAGACAAAGACAAGCGGATTTTATGGCTGTTTCTGCACAAAAACTCTGCGAACATTTTCCCAATCTTAAAGGCTGCTCTTACTTGCTGTTTGCCACCCATCCATTACGAGAATTGGAGAAAAACAAATCATCAGACTCAGCTAAATACTTGACATACTACACTTTTACAACAGATTTTAGTCAGCCAGTCAATCCCGATGGTGCTTCTGCTATTGAAGTACATGACATGATTACTTTCTTGGAGGCGCAAATTGTTCAAGGTGTAGTCTCTCTATCATCCGAAGTAATCGAGCTGGCAAAATCAGCAGGACAGGATATCTCTAAATGGGTACAGGATTCTTTCAGCATGGGTGGTGATGATTTCTTAGATGAAGAGTCAAGTTATTTCGTGCCGATTCCTGTTGCTTTGGTAGCTATTGTTGATCTGATCGCAGAAGTTAAAGAAAATAACATCGCATAACATCGCAAGTGCTTTTTTCTGACGACCGATCGCCCCTCGCACCAAATACCAATCAGACTCCAGAAACTTCGAGCAATTCTAGTTTACCTCAGAGCAGTCCACGTTTACCAGTATCTCGTGACGAATGACTAACTAATGCAAGAACTTACGGACTTGATATTCGCGGCTTTCGGCGATCGGCATTTGCAACTCACCCATTTTTGCGTCTAATTCCTCGATCGTGCTTTGCGGCACTGACTTCCACAATTCCCTAGTTTCCCAGCGAATCAGCATCACAACCTCATTTTGTACCGGATCTACCCAAGTTTCCTTGCCCATAAAACCCGGAAAACTTTTTAGTCCCGCCGTCCAAACTTCTTCATCTCGCTGAATAAAAGCCTCCCACTTTTCTTGAGGTACTTTAAATCTGAGCCACTCGATTATCATATTATTTCCTATTTGTAAATAGCTAATTAATCATCACCGATCGCAATTTTAACTATCAACTCAGTTCCGTATCCTGGATGAGAAAAACACCGCAACTCACCGCCATGCTTTTCTACTACTAAATGCTGCGAGATTGCCAGACCCAAACCAGTGCTTGTAGCCTGAGATTTAGTGGTAAATAAAGGCTCAAAGATGCAGCCGAGGACTTCTTCAGTCATGCCCGGGCCGTTGTCGCTAATGGCGATCGCCACTTCGCTTTCGGCTACCACAAACGTCCGAATCCGAATTTCGGGATTGAATACTTCAGCTCTCGAACCGCCCGCAGACAACAAAGAATGATTTTGAATTGTACCATACTTTTCGGGATTTCTCCCCCCTTCTTCCAAAGCGTCGATCGCATTTGTCAACAAGTGCATGAACACTTGATTTAATTGTCCCGCATAACAACGGACTCGCGGCAAATCCCCGTATTCCTTGATCAGATTAATGCCAGGGCGTCCCCCCTTAGCTTGCAGGCGGTTTTGCAAGATCAGGAGAGTGCTGTCCAAACCTTCATGGATATCTGCGGGCTTCATTTGGGCTTCGTCAGTACGCGAGAACAATCGGAGCGATCGCACCACATCCCGAATCCTTTCCGAACCTACTTTCATTGAAATTAGAAGTTTTTGCAAGTCTTTTTTTGTAAATTCTAAGTCTAATTCTTCCATCAAATCTTGAATTTCTGGCACTGGGTTGGGATAATACTTTTGGTAAAGCTCGATCAACCGCAACAGTTCTTCAATGTAGTTATTCGCGTGGCTAATATTGCCGGAAATAAAACTAACTGGATTGTTGATTTCGTGGGCTATTCCTGCTACCAACTGTCCCAGAGAAGACATTTTTTCCGTTTGGATTAGTTGAGTTTGAGTTTGTTGCAAAACTAACAGCGTCTGCTCTAATTTTGTCGCTTGCTGGCGCAGGCATTCTTCCGATTTTTGCAAGGCCACAAGGGACTGTTTGCTTTCTGTAATGTCCAACCCTACAAATACCGCCGCTGTACTTTTCTGGTATTTTTGAGCGACAATTAAATAAGTTTTATTGTCTCCTTTGATGCTGGCTGTTACTTCTTCGTATTTCTTGCTTTCATGGCTGGAAAAAAAATCGTATACTAAATCATTAAATTTGGGACTTGTATCTAAAAAACCTACTTTCTGACCGATAAATTGTTCAGCAGGAATCTGGTAAGCAGTCGCTAAATGTCGGTTTACTCCCAAGTAGCGCAAATCGGAACTTACCCAAGAAACTAATCCGGGCACAGCATCCAAGACGGCTTGGAGTTGCTCTTTTGCTTCTAAAAGGGCCGATCCTGCTGCTTGGCGATCCGAAATGTCGCGGGCGATCGCGCAGCGGTATTCGCAGCCGTCGTATTCTAAATAATTGACTTTGACTTCGACGGGAAAACTGGCGCCATTTTTGGTTTTGTAACTGGTTTCAAAAGTAAGGTTACTTTGCTGCTTGAGTTGAGTCCAGTGCTCTGGCAAATCCGATGCTGAAAACTGCGAATCGAGGTCACTAACTGTCAGTTTGAGTAGTTCCGATTTTGAGTAGCCGAAAAGATGACAAGCGGCTTTGTTCGCGTAGCAAATCTGACCATCGGAAGTAGTGAAAAAGACTGTATCAGCAGCATTGTCGAGGGCAATTTGAGTTAGTTGCGGTCTTGTTTCTAACTGCTTGTTGTTGTTAACATCAGATGAAGACTTATTGTAGCAATTTGTTTCAGGCATATCCTCAGCTATCTCAGAGGCAAATAGCATCAAACCGCCGATCGCACCTGCGCTATTTTTCCAAGGTCGAAATACCCATTTTAGAGGCACTGTGACTACATCTTCTTTTTTTGAGACTACAGATGAAGTCGATCGCCCTACTACAAATTCGCTGTATTCCAAAATACCGGTCAAACAAGCCCGGGCATTTTGCTGACAACATTCGGGGAGATTCGGGAACAGTTCCCAATGAGAGCGGCCGATTGCCTTGCCACTGTCGAGTCCACAATCTGTTTCCCAGCGACGGGAAACAGCAAGATAGCGCATTTCACAATCTACCATTGCTGCTTTGTCGGCGGAGTGCTCCACCAACCGCCGAAATCGGTCTTTATTCTCGCACATGGATGCCTCTGAGGGTTGTTGGGCAATCGTCGGGATTGTCCCGTCGGCATACCTGCCCAGTCGAATTTTTTGCTGAACTGGCTTAGTTTGCACGGTTTGGGATTTCCTCCATAGCTGTCAATCGATTTTAGATTTTAGATTTTAAGAAAGCGACCCCACCGATCCGGGGCCTAGACCAAATTGCTTGATTGTCAAGTTTAAAAATTTCTGGTCTTAAACAAAAATGCTTTTTCCCTGATTTATACTCGTGGGCGAAACCCTGAGAGGGTGTCACCCATCAGTAATATCATTTTTGATGGGATGTGTCCATAGATTCTCGAAAAATTGTTCGTCAAACTTTGAAATTCAGAATATATCCTCGCAATTTTTCGATATCTGAAGTTGTGCAGTCAGTGCGATAGCTTAGATTGCTTAAAAATTCAAGTATTCACTCAAACAAATTTGTGCGTAAATTCACTGGTAAAATCTACTCTCCCTTTGCGCAATATGGCAGGATCTAATCTTTCAGTCGTGTTGCAGGTCATTATAACTACGAGTTTTTGCTGAAATTGAACACCGTGTTCGTCCATGACACTTTGATACAAAGTTCCATCCAGCAAACTCAAGATATGTTCAGTTTTGTTAGTGCCCTGGGCCACTACGGTCGATCGATCTTGAGCCAAATTATCAGCCTCATTGATAATAATACAAATTCGCTCCAAATAACTCGGTGGCACAAAATTTTCCACAGCATCATGGTCTAAGATAAAAATCACATAACCAAGCGGCACTAAAATCTCCTTGGCTACCGCTTGCGTCCAAGCAGTTTTGCCCGTACCTGGTTCGCCACTAACCAAAACAGCCAACTGATTTTGATCCAGAATTGCCTGCTGAATTGTATCCGTAAAACTTTGAACTTCCGTAGAAAACGTCCGAATTGCAAACTGACTGTGAACCTGTCCGACGCGGCTTTTGTACCCGCTCAAAATCACTGCTAAATTGTAAGTTGCCTTATTAACTAGCGGCGCAATATTTTTGCAAATTAGAGTGTAGCAACGTCTTCCCTTATCGTAGGTATCAATTTGCAGCCAACAGCCTTCCCGCGCCCAATAAGCATAAACAGTTCCCAAAATTTCCAAGCGTTCCCAACTAATAAATCGCTCCGGCGGATAAGAGAAATGTCGATCCATAAAAAACTGGGTAATCGCATCGGGTTTTCCGAGCAAAGCCAGAACCTTTAAAACAGTAATTTCTTGGAGTTTGTTGAGAACATAGTCGATGGGAATGCTACTACGGCTAACTAATTGAACCACAGGAATTTCGGTAACTAAAACGTCTTTGTAGCGGTAATCTGGAGCAACTGGTTGCGGAGTAATATAATCCCAAAATTCGTCGATTTCGTAGCGCGTATTTTCCGAAAATACATTTAAGATATTCGCCAACCAACTATATTGTTGGCGTCCCATTGCATCGGCAATATCGCTGGCTACATCTAAGGTTTTTTGAGCTAGTTCCTTGGGATCGGTAGATGCTAGATGGATCAAGTGTTCCCAGTCAAATTCCCGATATAGAGGTCGCCAGCCTGAGCCTAGCAGCCCTCGATTTTGAGAATTATTTGGATTAAAATTGTTTTCGCGATCATTCATACTATTGGTTATTAGTTACTGGTTATTTGTTATTTGTTACTAGATTTAGATCCGTAGGGTGCGCAGTGCGCACCTTACCTATGCCAAGATCGAATTAAACCATTTTTCTGGTAATTCATGAGAAAAAAACCAATTTACCAACCAAATTTTAGATAATTTGGCGGCACTAAATCTACTAGCCAAACGTTGTTTTCCGAGCAGTAAAATGTATGACCATCGCGCTGCATTGCTGCGCAGTCTACAGTAAAAATTGCTGGGTTGCCGTGTCTTGCACCTACTTTTTGGGCTGTCTGGATATCTGCCGACAAATGAACGTGATGCCGCGACATTTTGCTAATTCCTTGCTTGAGAATTGATTCAACTGCACGGCTACCTGTTCCGTGATACAAAATATCCGGGGGAAGGGCAGGATCTAACTGTAAGTCAATCTCTATACTGTGTCCTTGGTTGGCGCGAATCAGAGTCCCCGTTTCGTCGAATGAAAAGCGCTGTTTGTCATTTTCGGCAACTACTTCTTTGAGTTCAGCAAGCTGAATGGCAAACTTGTATTTTTGGCAAGCAGCTAGAAGTTCGCGAATAGGAACCCAGCCACCAGGAGCAAGTTGAATCCCGATGCGTTCCGGGCTGTGTCGCAGATGTCTGCTGAGGTATTTGCTGACTTTTACTAATCGTGAATTATTCATGTCATTGATTAAGTTAGTTGGCTTTTACTCCCCCAAAAATCGCAAAATTTAGATAGCGCCAGTGACATCCTACATCTGCAAAACCAGATTCTGCAAGCCACTTTGTTTGCTCTTCGATAGAGGAAGGAATATCTTCTTATAGGTGTTTTTGAAACCAAATTTTATCGTCTTCTCCGCTGTCTTTCATGTACTGCCGCCACAACTGTTCGTATTGCTCAGTCAGTCTGGGAGTACCACCTGTCACAATATCTCGAATTAGCAAGATTCCTCCTGAATTCATTGACTGAAAAAGTTTCTTAAATAGTGTTTTTTTTCTGGCGCCATCGAGGTGGTGGATTGCTAAAGAGGAAACTACCAAATCGTAACCGTTGCCGAAATCATCTTCGGCGAAATTTCCTTGCTGCAATGTCAGCCGTTCTTGGAAGGCAGATAAATTAGTCTGACAAATTTTTAGCATATTCTCGGCCATGTCAAATGCTAGGACTTTTGCTTGAGGAAATGCTTCCAAAATTAGGGCAGATAGTATGCCTGTCCCCGCGCCTAAATCCAGAACTTTGATGTTAGCATTGGTTTCAAAAGGGATTAACTGCAATATTAGATCGTGTTGCTCGTGATAGCGGGGAATGAGGCGGGGAATTAAGCCGTCATAATCAAATGCTCTTTGTTCAAATTGCTCGCGTACAGCGTCTAAATTCACAGACAATTTTCCTCGAACTGTTAATAGTTGAGTGCGTTAGTGGAGTTGGTTGCTCTCTTGTTTGAGGGCATATTACATTCATAATACAAAAGATGTACAGGGCTGTCAAGATGTAGAAGAAAATAATTTAACAGAAGTTGCGGCCGATCGCAAATGGTGCATCTAATTTTGGCAAATATATTAGTAGGGGCTCTCGCATTCTGGCGGTAAATCTGTGGTTCTCACTAATAAATTGTCTGCCGGAATGCGAGAGCCCTTCCACTCATTGAGATGCACCCACCGCAAAACACGGACTTTGTTCCCCGAAACCGCAAATTTTTGGGGAATTGTCAAGCCCTGTACACATATCTGTTATGGGGAGATGATTAACAGTTGACAGTTGACAGTTGACAGTTGACAG
>JAJAYT010000388.1 GCA_026786085.1 Microcoleus sp. CAN_BIN18
ATCTATTGCTTGCCTGCGCAACAGCAAATAGGCAATTCCGTTCAGCAAATCTATATCCGTACCCGGTTTAATTGCTAAGTGCAAATCTGCGGCTTCAGCCGTCGGAGTCCGCCTCGGATCTACCACAACCATCTTGACATTGGGGTGCTTTTTGTGGTACTTTGCTAATCGGTTAAATACAATTGGATGGCATTCCGCTGTATTACTGCCGATAATAAAAGCGCAATCTGTTAATTCTAAATCGTCGTAACAGCAAGGCGGCCCGTCCGAACCAAAACTCTGCACGTATCCCGATACTGCTGAAGACATACACAAGCGAGAATTCGCATCAAAATTATTAGTGCCCAGACAACCTTTCATTAGTTTCTGGGCAACATAATAATCTTCTGTAGCGAATTGACCCGAACCGTAAATGCACATAGCATCGGGGCCGCTAGTGCTGCGAATTGTCTGGATGCGGTTAACAATTGCATCGAGAGCTTCGTCCCAGCTAGCGCGACGGAACGGTTGGTCGAGGGTCTCTCGCATCATCGGATGCAGTAGCCGATCGCTCCGAATAGACTCTGCTACCGTTGCTCCCTTAATACAAACCATTCCCTGACTCGATGGGTGATTGCGATCGCCCCGGACTTTCCAAGTTTGTTTCTTATCGGGAATAACTTCTAGACCACAACCTACACCGCAGTAAGGGCAAAGAGTTTTTATAGTTTCCATCTGGTGATTTTAGATGCTAGTTTTGGAAAGCTAATGGATAATTCGTAATTCGTCATTATAGTCGGAACTGAGAGCTCCAGCAAACAATGTATCAATAATTACCAAATTATCGCAAAAATGCTTTACAACAGTGGAACATACCCTGATTCAAAATTAACCGCTACCTGATTACAATTTCCGCTTTCTCTCAGTTTTACCAGAAAGAATTGGTTTAAAGCCGGAACCCTGATCGGGGAGAAATTAAAAGAAAACTATTCATTAATCCAATCCTCTTCCTTTTAGGTAGAGGTCGCACTCAAGCAGTCAACTGTCAACTGAATGAACTATTTCCCTGGTTTAACTTCTAATACGCCGCCGCCACCGCTGGTGGGGCTAAAAGTTACTTGGAAGTCAGCAGTTTTTTGAGTTGCTGCACCAGCACCGCTAGGAATTTGCAAAACCGACAGAGGAGTTTCTTTGACGAAATCCTTAGCTGCTTTATTTGTGGGCTCGAATTGTACGATATCGCCGTTTTGTTGTACTTTGACCCGATAAGTCAAACTTTCGGTAAATGTCGGAGTTGTCTTCCAATTTTGGTCAATTTGTGAATACAACTGTTGTCCGATCGCATCAAGTTCGCCTTTGTCCGAAATCCCTGAAGCTGCACTGGTTGATGCTTTGGGCGCGGTGGCAGGACTTGCTGCAATCGGTGCAGGACTTGCTGCAATTGGTGCAGGGCTTCCAGTAGCAATCGGTGCAGGGCTTGCTGCAATCGGTGCAGGGCTTCCAGTAGCAACTGGTGCAGGACTAGAAGCGATCGAACTTGCTGCGATTTGCGGGCTCGGGGGAGAACTGACAACCGCCGTCGCAGTAACCGCAGGAACAGTTTCTGCTAGTTTCGCTTGATTTAGTTGGGTGGAAACACCAGACATATTGACGGCGACCAAAGTAGCCATTGCGGCGAACCATGAGCCTGCCAGAATAGCGCCTTTGATCGGCGAAGCTTCTGCGGGTTCGACAGCATGAGGACTAAAGGACACAGGTGGCATCGCCGCCTTGTCAGCAACCGCACGCTTTTTGCTAGCAGGTAATGGTAGCACGACGGCTGATGTGTCTGACTCCGTTGTATCCTCTTCGTGGTGGGCGTAGCGAGAGAATAGGAACTCTAAAGCAAAGTTGCGCAGTTCGTAGTATTTCGGGTCTTCCATCATCCGCGTGCGGTTGCGGGGACGGCTGAAGGGAATGTGCACATCTTCGCCGATCGATGCAGCAGGGCCGTTGGTCATCATCACGATACGATCGGCTAAAAACAAAGCTTCATCAATATCGTGAGTGATCATGATGATCGTAATCTTGTTCTCCTGCCAAATTTTCAGCAATTCTTCCTGCAACTCTTCCCGGGTAATCGGGTCTAGAGCTCCGAAAGGTTCGTCTAAAATCAACAGTTTGGGGCGAGTTGCTAGGGCACGGGCGATCGCAACTCTTTGTTTCATCCCCCCGGACAATTGGCCTGGTCTTTTGTTGCAAGCTTCGGTGAGCCCCACTAATTCCAAGTGATCCTGGACGATCTTATCGTGTTCCTCTGCGGACTTGTCGGCATAAACAGTTTCAACGCCGAGGTGGATGTTTTCAGTAGCAGTCAGCCACGGTAGCAGCGAGTAGTTTTGAAACACCACCATGCGATCGGGGCCCGGTTCAGTAATCCGCGCACCTGCGAGAGCAACTTCTCCGCTTGTCGGCCCGTTGAATCCGGCGATCATGTTCAGCAAAGTTGATTTGCCGCAGCCGGAGTGACCGATCAAACAAATAAATTCGCCTTCCTTAATTGTCAGGTTTACACCGTCGAGAATGACAAAAGGTTTTTCGGGTTCTTTAAGGTTTGGGTAGACTTTCGATACATCTTTAATCGTCAGAAAGCCGGGCTTTTCCGTTTTAATCTTCGTTGCTTGGGGGGTTTTGAGAGTTTGCATATTTTCAGGATTTGGTTTGGGGTTTGGGGGATTAGACATGAGAATTTAGGATTAATATTTGGGAAGAGAGGGAATTAGGAAGCGGGAAATGTGGAGTCTTGTTTCCTGATGCCTTGTTCTTCACTCCCTCTTCCTATGTGCTGGTTATGCAAGCGTTTTGATAGAACACTGACTGCCTATTTGTTCAATTAATATTTCTTCAATGCGGACACCGCGCTTGATTTTGACATTCTGAAGATAGTCGATCGGGTCATCGGCATTAAAGACAGTGCCGTCAAATAGCTCGATCGTCCGGCGAGCTCTGGAGATATCCGGCAAACCCAACTCGCGCACTGCTTGACCGAAGACATCGGGCCGCAAAACTCGATCGACCACTTCCACCCAGTTTTTCGGGAACGGAATCAGTCCCCAGCGGGCCATCTGCGCCATCACCCACACCATTTCTAGACGGTCTGGACAATTGGTTTGATCGACATAAAACTGGTTGAAATTGTAGAGCATTTCGGGTTCTGCCTCCGTACCGGAGTTGTACGGATCGATGAACCCCGGACGGATGTCTTTTGGATCTGCGCCGATGTATTGTTCTTGGCAAATCAATTGTAGGATTTCTTCGCGGTTTCGGCGATCGTCGCAGTAGTCGCAGGCTTCCAAAAGCGCTTTGACGAGGGCGAGGTGGGTTTGAGGATATTTCTGAGCCCAATCTTCGGTAACGCCGAGAACTTTTTCGATGTGTCCGGGCAGAATATCGAGGGAACGGGCTATCACAAAACCCGAACCGCCGTTGACAGCGTGGGAGTTCCAAGGATCGCCGGCGCAGTAGCCGTCAATATTACCTGCTTTTAAATTCGATACCATCTGCGGGGGCGGAATCATGGTCAAAGCCACATCCAGGTCGGGGTCAATGCCGCCAGCAGCCAGCCAGTAGCGGAACAGCAGATTGTGCATGGAGGCGGAGTGTACCATCCCCAAGGTATGAACTGTATCGGGAGTATTGGCGATCTCCGCTTTGAAATCCTTTAATGTCCGAATCCCTTTGTCGAAAAGGTGTTTCCCGAAAATAATCGAGTTGCCGTTACGAGACAGCGTTAAGGCGCTGTTGACGGGAACGGGGGCTTGGCCGTCGAGGCCCAACAGCATGGCGATCGGCATTCCTGCGACCATTTGCGCCGCGTCCAGCCGTCCTTCGGCGATACCTTTGGCAATTTCTTTCCAACTAGGTTCGCGGCTAAGGGTGACTTCTTCTAAGCCGTGGGCTTTGAAGAATCCTTTTTCTTTGGCTACGACTAAGGGCGCGCAGTCGGTGAGGGGAATAAAGCCGATGTCGAGGTTGACTTTTTCCAGGCCGTTGCGGGCGATCACCACGGCTGGGGCTTGTTGTTTGGCCCGGCGCTGTTTCACCCGTTTTTGCTGGTTGAGGAAGTAAACCATTTCGTTACGTAGCGCGTAGTAACTCGGATGGTTGACCACTTCCATGCGCTTGCGGGGGCGGGGAATATTCACTTCGAGAATTTGTCCGATTTGCGCTTCCGGGCCGTTGGTGAGCATGACAATGCGATCGCTCAACAACAAAGCTTCGTCAACGTCGTGAGTTACCATCACGCTGGTGACTTTGCTTTCTTCGCAAATTTTCATCAACTGTTCTTGCAAACCGCCACGAGTTAAAGCATCTAGAGCACCGAAGGGTTCGTCTAGTAGCAGCAATTTTGGACGGATAGCGAGGGCGCGGGCGATCGCAACTCGTTGTTTCATCCCCCCAGAAATTTCGCTGGGGCGTTTGTTGGCGGCCTGTCCGAGTCCGACCAATTTAATATGGTATTCGATTACCAACTCGCGATCTTCTTGAGAGTTACCGCTGTAAATTTCATCTACTGCTAGAGCAATATTTTCGCGCACTGTCAGCCAAGGTAGCAGCGAATAATTTTGAAACACCACCATTCTGTCCGGGCCTGGCTCGCGGACTTCGCGCCCTTCTAAAGTAATCCCGCCCTGAGTTGCTTTGTCGAGGCCGGCGATGATATTTAGCAGTGTAGATTTGCCGCAGCCGGAGTGTCCGATTAAGGTGATGAATTCTCCCTTTTTAATTTTAAGTTCGATATTTTTTAGAGCGATGTATTGCTCGCCATTGGGCAAGTTAAATACGCGGTCTACGTGGTCTACTTCAACAAGTATTGACATGGCTATTTTAGGTTATTTTGTATTTTGTAAATTAAGTCACTGTAGGCTGTAGGGTGCGCACTGCGCACCTTACCTGGTTCGCTGTAGGGTGCGCACTGCGCACCTTACATTGTACTGTAAACTGTAAACCCAATCCTATTTCTGTTCTTCAGGAACAACTTTGGAAGCGATAAAACCAACGAGTCTGTCTAAAATCAAACCGACGATTCCTACATAAAACACTGCCAGAATCACCGCGCTGAGTCGAGAACTGTTGTAAGAATCCCAGATGAAGAAGCCGATACCAACACCACCGGTTAACATTTCTGCAGCTACAATCGCCAGCCAAGACAAACCGATACCAATTCTCAAGCCTGTGAAGATGTAAGGAACCGAAGACGGTAGCAAGATTTTCCAGAAGTATTTTTGGTTGGGGAGGCGCAAGACGCGGGCGACGTTTCTGTAATCTTGGGGTATTTGTTGAACGCCTACTGTGGTGTTAATCAGAATCGGCCAAATTGCTGTAATCAAGATTACAAAAAGCGCTGAAACTTCGTTAGCTTTCATCCCCAAGCCTTCAAAGGGATTGAACTGTTGAAATACTGCTAGGGCGATCGGTAGCCAAGCCAGGGGCGGGATTGTTCTGAATACTTGAAACAGCGGGTCTAAAGCATCGAACATTAAAGAGTTTGTACCGATTAATATTCCTAAACCAATGCCGAGAACTGCTGCTAGAGTAAAGCCGATCGCCACCCGCTGCAAGCTGGCAGCCAATTGCCAAAATAAGCCTTTGTCGGCGCCGCCGTTGTCGAAGAACGGATCGATAATCAAAGTCCAGGTTTCTTGGACAACTTTAATCGGGCCGGGCAAGGCGGACTTATCCCCGTGGCAGAGAATTTGCCAAACTACGAGCAGAACAGCGATCGCAACTAGCGGGCGGATGATTTTTTTGCGGTTCTTTTGAACCAGATCCAGAACGAAATTTGCTGGATTTTTGCTCTTAGAAACAGAGAGGTTGGTTGCCATTTGTCTATTTGCTGTGAGGAATTAGCAGTGAATGGATAATTACTTATAGATGCTTTGACCAGATTTGGAGTTTAAGATTTGAGATTTTCAGTCCTGGACGCATCAAGAGCCAAGAAACCGGGTTTTTACCTAATCTACGGGCTACAACGAACAATATTCGTAAAAAACCCGGTTTCTGACCACCCGTGCGTAAGTCGTAATTTTGGAACAATCTTCTAGTTTCAGGGATTGCCATAAATCCGAAATTCTCAACCGTAAATCCCAAGTCGATTGATTAGCTAATGGTTAACTTCAAGCTATTAACCATTAGCCGAGTCGAGTTTCTGATTAGGCTTTCTTGATTGCCAGACCCTTCAGATATTCTTCAGGTTTTTCTGGGTCAAACTTCACGCCATCAAAGAAGGTTTCGACACCGCGAGAAGTGGTAGCAGGAATTTGGGCTGCGGGAACGCCAAGTGCTGTCGCTGCTGCTTTCCAAATATCCTCGCGGTTAACTTTATCAACCGTGGCTTTGATGTCGGTAGTTGCCGGCAGATAACCCCAGCGAATATTTTCTGCGATGAACCAAGCATCGTGACTCTTATAGGGATAAGACGCATTGTCAGCCCAGAATTTCATGGCTAAGGGACTGGCAGCTTCAACGCGGCCGGTACCGTAGTCAATTTCACCTTTGGCGCGACCGATAATATCTGCAATAGGTACTTTCAACCACTTATCTTGAGAGATAATCTTACACATCTCTTCTTTGTTTTCTGGCTTGTCGCACCACTGCTGCGCTTCCAGTACGGCCATTGTAATTGCTTTAGTAGCTTTAGGATTTTTGGCAACCCAATCTGCTCTTAAAGTTAAGGCTTTTTCTGGGTGGTCTTTCCAAAGTTCTCCGGTAACTAATGCCGTGTATCCGACCTTTTGAGTAACTAGCTGGGCATTCCAAGGTTCGCCGACGCAAAAGGCTTCCATGCTGCCGGATTTCATGTTAGCTACCATTTGAGGTGGCGGTACAGGAATGACGGAAACTTCTGTATTCGGATCGATGCCGCCGGCTGCTAACCAATAGCGCATCCACAAATCGTGGGTGCCGCCGGGAAAGGTAACAGCAATTTTTTGATTGGCGAGGGCTGCTTTGAGTGGTTTGCTGTCTGTACCTATTTTTAAGTCTGCGTATTTTTTGCTGATGGAAATGGCCTGACCGTTAGTATTTAACCGGGCGACAATGTTCATCGGCACTGGTTGATTGCCTTTGGTAATTGTGCCTAATGTCATTTGGTAAGGCATGGGGGACAAGATGTGAGCTCCGTCAATGCCGCCTTTGTCGGAACCGAGTTCTAAGTTGTCGCGAGTAACTGGCCAAGATGCTTGTTTGGTAACTTGTACGTCTTTCATGCCGTACTTGGCGAAGTAACCTTTTTCTTGGGCGATGATTAAGGGTGCTGCGTCGGTGAGGGCGATGAATCCGAGTTTGGCTGCGGTAACTTCGGGGGCGTCGGCGGGGTTAACGTTGACTGCTGGGGTGGCGCTGGGTGAGGCGCCACCGGCTGCGGGGCTGGGGCTGCCGCTAGTTGTGCTGGAACCGGAACTGCAACCGTGGGCGAGGAGGGTGCCGGCTGCTGTCGCTCCGACGGTGATGATGAATTTTCTTCTAGAAAGGTTGCTCATTTGTCTTGAATTGTTGTTGTTGTACTTTGAGATTGTGAGAATGTGAGATGCCAGATGTGAGATTGCTTGACGACCTTCGGAATTACAGAATTTCGTTCGCAATGAGAGAATATCATTCGCAATGACATAATTCTGTTCGCAATGACATAATTCTGTTGGCTACGCAAAATCTCACATTGTGATATTAGGCGTTGATCGACACTTTGCCGATCGCCCGCGCGCTACAAGTTAAGATGAACCCTGGTTCTAAATCTGCGGCCGCGTCTGGTTGGCTGTCGTAAACTGTCTTCCCTTCTAGGAGTTGCTGCTTGCAAGTGCCGCAGGTTCCCGATCGACAATTGCTGTCGAGTTCGATTCCGGCGCGATCGGCAACGTCGAGAATGAACTCATCTTCGCTGCAAGCAACTGTTTTACCCGATCGAGCGAAAATGACAGTAGATGTCTGAGGTTTTGCTGCCGAAACAGCAGTTTCGTCATCGTCAACCGTCAATAGCAGTTGCCGATTTAGCAAAGCCACCTCCCCTGTAATCTGTTTGGGAACAGCCCCAAACTTATCAACCAAAAGTTGAATCAGGACAGGTTTGAGGTCTTCGCAAGGAATGCTTTTTTGGACGCAAGTACCCAAATGAGCATCTTTCCCGACAGTACCTCCCATATAAATGTCAACACCTTCGAGAGTTTTCCCATTCTTACGAACCTTTGTCCCCATGAAACCAATGTCTGCTACTTGG
Source organism: Microcoleus sp. CAN_BIN18 (assembly GCA_026786085.1). GTDB lineage: Bacteria > Cyanobacteriota > Cyanobacteriia > Cyanobacteriales > Microcoleaceae > Microcoleus. The sequence goes on from JAJAYT010000388.1 coordinate 8,231, forward strand.
GGCTGGGCGCAAGAATTGGGACAACCAGTCCAGTGAATTCTCACAGGTTTGGGTATTGACAATTCTGCTTCCAATGCCTTAATCATTTCCACTGAACGGCTTTTGGTTTCGATGAGGGCGAAGTTGCAAAACTTCGAGCCGGTGCAGGAAACCAAGGCGCGTGTTAGGGGTGCCGGGTCGATCGAGAAACGCTCCAACAGCGGTTCTTTTAGTAGTGATGCAATCCGTGATTCGGGAACATTAGGAACAATCACGTTTTCTTCGACAGTGAGCCTGAGTTCGCCGCTGCCGTAAACCTCAGCGATTCTGGCCAAATCGAACAAATCCGCTGCTTGCAGCCGTCCGACGGGAACGTGCAACCCTACATAGTTGAACCCTGATTGTTTTTGGGCGTAGACACCGATGTGGTCGCGTTTGTCCCAGATGATTTCATCTTTGAGGGCGGCGGCGGGGAAAGTGCGACCCACTTCTTGTTCGACTGCGGCTCGGAATTGTTCGATGCCGAGTTCGTCAATCAGCCACATCAAGCGTGATTTTTGGCGGTTTGCTCTCGGGCCTCGATCGCGGTACACAGTTAAAATTGCTTTGCACAAATCCACAACGTCGCTGGGACTTGCCCAGACGTTGAGAGGAATTGCTGCTTCGCAGCGTTTGGCGGAGAAGAATCCGCCGACTAAAACGTTGAAGCCGATGTTGCCTTCAGAGTAAGCGGGTACGAAGGCGATGTCGTTAATTTCGGCGTGGACTGAGTTATCGCGGCAACCTGCGATCGCAATATTAAACTTTCTCGGCAGATTGGAAAACTCTGGGTTGCCTTCGCCGCTGTTCGTAATCATGTCTTGGACTTGGTTCGCCAGTTCCCGCGTATCGATCAGTTCGTCGGCGTCTATGCCCGCGACAGGGGAACCCGTGATGTTGCGCACGTTGTCCATACCAGACTGGATGCTAGTCATACCAGCTTCTTTGAGGCGGCGGAAAATATCGGGCACGTCTTCGATCCGAATTCCGCGCAGTTGCAAATTTTGTCTGGTGGTGATGTCAGCGCTGCCGTCATCGCCGTAGCGCTGTACGATTTCTGCTAGCGTTCTAGTCTGATTGCTGGTAATGATGCCGTTGGGCAAGCGCAGCCGCATCATGAATTTGCCGGGAGTTACTGGCCGAAAGAAAATGCCGAGCCATTTGAGGCGGTGCTCGCGATCGGTATCATCCATTGCTTCCCAGCCAATTTCGGCGAAGCGATCGAGTTCGGATTTTAATGCTAAGCCATCTTTTTCAGCTTTGAGTTTTTCAAATTTGTTCAAGCTGACTTTTGGTTCTACTGTTTGGGTCATCGGCTTACCCTCGCGGCTGGTTTGTTCGGGGAGGTATTGACTTGAAGCATAAAGTGTGTGTTTCCTGCTAACCTTAGTGAGTGTATAGATTTAAAACTGTATATTTAGTTACCCGATTGATTTTCTTTTAAGCATGGTTGGTCTTCTATATACTTGAGCTTTTGTGCTGCCTCGAAAGCCACGAAACTATTTATGGTTATAGTTGCTACCGATGGTTCGGTCGATCGCTGCGTTTCGATGCACCTTTGTTATGAACTAATGTAAAGCGCAACACAGTAAATATTCGTAGCTATTTTTACCAAATATTAAACTTTATGAATTTTTCGCATAGGGTCGATGCGTTTTATACATCGGTCATGGGGCATCGGGCATTTTTGACTGTTGACTGTTAACTGTTGACTGTTAACTGTTGACTGTTGACTGTTGACTGTTAACTGTTGACTGTTGACTGTTAACTGCTGACTAAGGACTAAGGACTAATGACTTCTATCCGTTACATAATCCGTTGCCGAACTTTATTTTGCTGCTATAAAATTATTTTTGTGACGGCGATCGCAGACTTGAAACAAAACTCGTCACATAATTAGGTGGCCGCTGTCACACAGTTTGGCTCAAAACATCACCTTCTCTGCTATACCAGCGTCACTCTTGATTTTTGGAGAACGAGAGATGATATAAGTATCGAATTCAGGGAACGTCTCATGTTTTTTATTCAACTTATCCCCGG
>JAJAYT010000389.1 GCA_026786085.1 Microcoleus sp. CAN_BIN18
CAGCTTGTTTGTTAGATTATTTGCCCAAAAATACTTTAGTTCTGGTTGACGAACCGCCAGGATGCGAAGCTCACAGTGACCGCTGGTTTGAGAATGCACAAGAACAGTGGGAAAGTTGTAATCGGGAATCAGAAGTTGCGGATGGGGAAACCGAAAAATTGCCAATTTCTAATTTGCAGGTTCCGAAAATTCACCGCAGTTTTGCTGAATCGATGGCAGATGTCGCAGCTTTTGACAGACTAGAACTTTCAGAATTGGCAGAAGATTCTACTACTAAAAAAAATAAAAGCTCTGCTTTAGGCGGGCAGCCACCGTCTGCGATTAATTTAGCCAGCAGGCCAGTGCCGGTGATGCCTCACCAATTTGCCAAGCTGTCTCAAATGCTCCGGGAAGAGCGCGATCGAGGTTTTACAGTGTTTCTGGTTTCGGCTCAACCTAGTCGATCGGTATCTCTGCTGTCGGAACATGACTGTCCGGCTCAGTTTGTGGTGAATCCGCGCGACTTTTTGGCGATCGACAAATTGCAGTTGCAGCACATTCCCGTCGCCTTGAAGTACAGCGGACTGGCAGAATTGGAAGGTTTTATCCTGCCGACTTTTCGGATTGTCTTAATTAGCGATCGGGAATTTTACGGCCAGCATTCTCTGGCGACTTTTAGCTACGTCCGCAAACGGCGTCGCGCTGCTTCCAAAAAAGTTGACCCGAACAAGCTGAGTCCGGGCGATTATGTGGTTCACCGCCAGCACGGAGTTGGCAAGTTTCTCAAGTTGGAACGCTTGACGATCGATCGGGAAACTCGCGAATATTTGGTACTGCAATACGCTGACGGCACTCTGAGAGTCGCGGCCGACCAATTGGGCGCGTTGTCTAGATTTCGGACTGTTGCCGATCAAGTGCCGAATCTCAACAAGCTGACTGGTCAAACCTGGGAAAAAACTAAAACAAAGGTTCGCAAAGCTGTTAAAAAATTGGCAGTGGATTTGCTGAATCTTTACGCTAAAAGAGCCAAGCAAGTAGGTTATGCTTTTCCGCCTGATATGCCTTGGCAGCAAGAGTTGGAGGATTCTTTTCCTTACCAACCAACGCCGGATCAGTTGAAGGCAACTCTTGATGTGAAACGGGACATGGAGGGCGATCGACCAATGGATCGCCTGGTCTGCGGCGATGTCGGTTTTGGCAAGACCGAAGTTGCTCTGAGAGCTATTTTTAAGGCAATTACAGCGGGCAAGCAGGTGGCTTTGCTCGCGCCGACGACAATTTTGACCCAACAGCACTATCACACGCTGAAGGAGCGTTTTTCCCCTTATCCGATCGAAGTTGGTTTGCTCAATCGCTTTCGCACAGAAACCGAGCGCCGGGAGATTCACAAGCGTTTGGCAACTGGGGAGTTAGACGTGATTGTTGGTACTCAATCTGTTTTGAGCAAAGCGATTAAATTTCGGGATTTGGGTTTGTTGGTGGTGGATGAAGAACAGCGGTTTGGGGTTAAGCAAAAGGAAGCGATTAAATCTCTGAAAACCGAAGTAGATGTTTTGACTCTCACCGCGACGCCGATTCCCCGGACTTTGTATATGTCGCTGTCGGGGATTCGGGAGATGAGTTTGATTTCGACTCCGCCGCCCAGCCGCCGCCCGATTCAGACTCATTTGGCCGCCTACGATTTGGAGGTGGTGCGGACGGCAATTCGTCAAGAGTTGGACAGGGGCGGTCAGGTTTTTTATGTGGTGCCACGGATTGAGGGGATTGATGAGTTGGCGGATACGTTGCAGCTAATGGTTCCGGGGGCGAGAATTGCGATCGCCCACGGTCAAATGGATGCTGCGGAACTAGAATCGATCATGCTGACTTTCAGCGCGGCGGAGTTTGATATTTTGGTCTGCACTACGATTATTGAGTCGGGTTTGGATATTCCGCGTGTCAATACAATTTTGATTGAGGACGCGCAGCGGTTTGGTTTGGGTCAGCTTTACCAGTTGCGGGGACGGGTGGGACGCGCTGGGATTCAAGCTCACGCTTGGCTGTTTTATCCGAAGCAGAACCAGCTATCTGATGCTGCAAGGCAGAGGCTGCGGGCAATTCAAGAGTTCGCGCAGTTGGGTTCGGGCTATCAGTTGGCTGTCCGAGATATGGAAATTCGGGGATCGGGTGATGTTTTGGGTACGGAACAGTCTGGTCAAATGGAGGCGATCGGTTTTGATTTGTATGCTGAAATGTTAGAGGAGGCGATTCGCGAAATTAAGGGTCAGGAAATTCCGAAGGTTGAGGATGCACAAATTGACCTCAGTTTGACGGCGTTTATTCCTGCCGATTATATCGGGGATTTGGATCAAAAGATGAGCGCTTATCGGTCTGTGGCTTCTGCTAATACCTCGGAAGAGTTGCAGCAGATTCGGGCCGATTGGTGCGATCGTTACGGGCCGATTCCTCTGCCGGCCCAACAACTGATTCGTGTTGTCGAACTCAAACAAATTGCCAAGCAAATCGGTTTTTCTCGGATTAAACCGGAAAATAAGCAGCACATTGTTTTGGAAACGCCGATGGAGGAACCTGCTTGGAACCTGCTTAAGGCTAATTTGCCGGAACATTTGCAGTCTCGTTTTGTCTACAGCAAGGGGAAGGTTACGATTCGGGGTATGGCGGTTTTGACTGCCGAAAAGCAGTTGGATAATTTGATTGATTGGTTGGGGAAAATGCAGGGTGCTTTGCCGGAAGCCAGTGTTTTTTAAGATAAAATCCCACAATCTCGCGCACCGCCGAAGTTACACAATCATACCGATGGAACCGGAGAAAATATTGCTGCTGCTTTAATAATTGTTTGAGCGGCACAAAGGATTAAAATCGTGAAAAAGTTAGTCTGTGTTTTTTTTGCGATCGCGCTAGCGCAAGGAGTGCCAACGGTGGTTCAATCTCAACAAATTATTGACTCGATCGACCGGGTTGTGAATGCAGGATTGATGAATAAAGATGCCAGTGGCAATTTTAATGCTGAGGGCCTTGTCAGTCGCGCCGAGTTGGCTGTGATTTTAGTGAAAACTTTTGGTTTGGAACGGCGGAAAACCGCTCAGAAACCGGATATGGAATTGCCGGACGTACCCAAGAGTTACTGGGCTTACGGTGCGATTCAAACTGCTTTGAAAACGGGAACGATGAGTGGATATCGCGACGGAATGTTTTTCCCAAATCAAAGGGTGACTCGCGCTGAAGCTTTGGCGATTTTCGCTCAAGCCTACGGAGTTTTTCAGTTTCCCGACACCAGCATTTCCGAGATTTTAGCTAAGTATCCAGATGCAGGGGAAATCCCTAATTGGGCTAGAAAGTCTATGGCTACTGCACTTTATGAAGGGTTTGTGAATGTTGATGTTGCAACTAATAAGATTAATCCTTTGAAACCGATGACTCGCGGGGATATCGTTTACGCTTTGAGCAAGTATTTGGAGCGCCAGGTAAGGCCAACTTCTTTGCCTGTCCCGGACGAGCAGCCTCCTAATCGCGGCATGGGAAGGTGATATGGCAGTTGACAGTTGACAGTTGACAGTTGACAATTGACCGCTCGACGGGAATCAAATTGTTGATGCGTGACCGGCTAGCGGGTTCTATTCATCAGGTTATGCCCCGTCCTCACCGATGTGGCGGTTGCTATAGTAATTGGTCATTGGTTATTGGTCATTGAGAATATAAGAATGCCGGGCGGTTGAAACCGCGTCTATACAGACAAAACCCGCTTGTATAGCGCGTTGAAGAGCGGGCGGTGAAAATTGCGTTCTTTTCTTTACACCGCGGAGGCGGACTTCCTTTGTGTAGACGCGGTTTCAACCGCCGTCTGCATCTATGCAAAATCCCGGAGCTTTGGTGATTGTAAAAGCAGCCATCAAACCCCCAGGATTTAATGTTTTCCTCTTAAACGAGGCTCAAATTGTCGATCGGGATTAACTCAATCAGCAGTAGCCAATTCGGTACTACCAGCGCCGCGCTTCCGCGTCAGAGTATTGAAAAGCATCTGACCGACAGCTTTAATCAAATTGCCTTCTAACTCCATAAACATCTTCATGTTCATACCAAAAGCTGCATTAGCTTCATCAACAATTCGCTCTGCTGTCGCTTCGTTGATCGGCAATTCATTCATTGCTCCACGGTAGTTAGTCTTAAATTCTTTTTCATCAGGAATATCGGCGAATTCATAGAAAGCAGTACCTTCTCCCTCGGTAAGATTCATTCCCCGTTGGGCAATTCCCTTCAGGATTTGTCCACCGGACAAATCGCCGAGATAGCGAGTGTAAGAATGAGCAACTAATAGTTCTGGTTCGGTAGCCGAGATTTCGTGAATCCGTTTGATATAAGCTTTGGCTGAGGCTGACGGAGCTACTTGTTCGCGCCAATTCGCACCGTAGTAGTAAAACAAATCTTGTTCTAAGCTTTGTTTCCGATTCAACTGAGAAAAGTAAATTTTTGAAACAACCGGATGCTGATTTTGGCGTTCCATTTCCTCTTCCATTGCCGAGTAGACAAAGTAGAGGTTTGCCACTAACTTCCGGTAAGAAGTTTTTTCTACAACGCCTTTTAAAAAGCACTTGACAAAACCGACATTTTCTGCCATTGAGTGGGATTTTTTGGTTCCCTCACGCAACTTGGTCGCTAAATTGATGCTCATAGTATATTGTCCAACCTTCTATTTTTGCGGTGGTCGATGGATGCGCCAACAATCTAAAAATTACCTAAGTTATTACCTTAGACTGATTTAATGAGAGATTGTATTAATTTTTATAACAAAACTTTGTGCCTCAAACATCAGAAAACCTTGTGCCTCAAACGGCACAAGGCATCACGCGGGCAGCTAAAAATTAGTGATCAGTCATCAGCCACTAACCAATGACTCATCCTCGCCAGCAAACAACTGTCAACTGTCAACTGTCAACTGTCAACTGTCAACTAACTTAGATGTCCAAGTCAAGCATATTGAGTTTGGGGCCGAAGGTTTCGATGAACTCGCGGCGGGGGGCGACTCGATCGCCCATTAAGATCGTAAAGATGCGATCGGCTTCAGCAGCGTCGTCAATTTCCACCCGTTTCAAAGTCCGAGTTTCTGGGTTCATCGTGGTATCCCACAACTGTGTCGGCATCATTTCGCCCAAACCTTTAAACCGCTGGATGGTGTAGTTGGCATTAGCCGGAAATTCATTGCGGATCAGAGCATTCCTTTCGCGTTCGCTGTAACAGTAGTAATGATTGCGTCCCCGTTCCACTTTATAGAGAGGAGGACACGCAATATAGATGTAACCTTGTTCTACAAGTGCGCGCTGATAGCGGTAGAAAAATGTTAGCAACAGCGTGCGGATGTGGGCCCCATCTACGTCAGCGTCAGTCATGATCACTATGTGGTGATACCGCAATTGCGACGGATCAAATTCTTCGCCTTTGATGCCCAAACCCAGCGCTGTAATTAACGATTGAATTTCGTTATTTTTGTAGATTTTGGCATCGTCGGTTTTCTCAATGTTGAGAATTTTACCGCGCAAAGGTAGGATTGCTTGGAATTGTCGATCGCGCCCTTGTTTCGCGCTGTTGTGCACAAAAATTCCGGCACCTAATGCAAAGTTGTGGCTGTTAGGCACTTCGATATCATAAACATCGTGCCGTTCCTCTACAGCTTCGATCTTCACAACACGGTGGTTGTAGTTACGAACAGCTTGGCGAGCAGATACTTCGTCACCATTAAAGTAGCGATCGCAAAAAGTTTCGTACTTCAACCAAGTCTTATCATTCTTCAGGCGACGACGAGCATTGTAAGTATCTACATCAATCCAGCCCATTTTCATCTGAACATCCTTCAAGGCTTCCAGAGTTTTGCGGTAATAAGTTTCGTCCAAAGCTGCTTTGCGCTTCTGGCGAAACTCCGGTGTCCACTGTTCCTTAGTTTTCTCGCGTCGCCAGTCCAACAACTCCTGATCTTTCCACTGATCCTTGGCAAATTGCGAATTAGCCTCCCGCGCTTCAGGATTGTTAGCAAAATGATTGCGAACCCGTTCCGACTGAGCTAAGCGGTTGTCTTCAGAGCTCCAATACTCTTGCTGCGCTTGGTTGAGCAGTTCACTATTTTGCTCGCGATAAGCTTCATTAGTGTCGTAAAACTCCCGCCAATTGCTCGTCATGTAAGCTTTATACTCTTCATCTTCCCACTGAGCTTTCGCCTGTTCTGAGAGAATTTGTCGGGTTTCAGGCTGCTGCATCCGCTCTTTCATCATCGCCCGAAATTCATCGGTCATGTGAGCTTGACGGCTTTTTTCAATGACATCTGGCCTGTGCAGTGTTTTCTCAAGATTGGCGCGGTGTAAAGCCAAGTGAGCCTGAGCCGGCATCCGATGAATATTGGTCGGATTGTTGTTGAGCTTGTTGAAATCAACATGGTGGCGGTGATTACCGTCAGATGCTTGATACACCTCATGTTTCAGGTTGTAGAAATCCGATAACAAATGACTGTAAATCCACTTATCATTGTTGGGATTCCAAACCATTTCATAACCGTTAAGTCCCTGCCCATTTTGCTTCTTTTTAGACAACTGACGGTTGAGAGGCATTAATGAATCGTCTGGTGTCAGCATTGCTGCTGCTCTGTAAGTGCCATCCCGCAACATGAATGGATGATCGGGAGTACAAGTAATTGTCTCGCCATTGTCTAATGTCAATTTGATAACTTCAGCATTTGCTTTAGTCATGCGAGCGTTAGTTATCCGCTCAAACCCGATATTTCCACTCTCGCGAATGGTGTAGCAAAAGTGTTCTTTGCCTTCTGCTTGTTCGTCAACTATCTCTTTGAAGGTTTTTGTTGTGCCATCAGCTAATATTATTCTCTGAAAAGAAAGAAAACAGCCCCCGGCTGAGTCGCCTTCGACCAGGTATATCTCAGATTTTGACGGGTCTCTGGAACTGCAATCTGCCAGTTTTCCGGGCAATGGAGACGATTCTAAGACCGATTTGCGGCGGACTAAATCGCGTGCACGACGGGCAGCTTCAGCAGCCTTAAAAGCTTGAATAGCCTTCTCTAAAATGAAGTCGGCTACCTGGGGACGGAACTCCAGATACTCTGTCAATACTTCGCCTACCAAGGAATCGACAATTCCTCGGACTTCTGTATTACCCAGTTTAGTTTTAGTTTGGCCTTCAAATTCTGGGTCTGGGACTTTGACCGAAATCACTGCTGTCAAACCTTCCCGGACGTTTTCGCCGGCGAGGTTTGGTTCGTGTTCTTTGATTTTGTTGCGCTTGCGGGCGATCGAATTCATCGTCCGCGTCAACACTGCCTTCAAACCTTCTAAGTGCGTCCCACCGTCTATAGTCCGAATGTTGTTCGCAAAACCGAGAATATTGTCGCTAAAAGCATCAACGCACCACTGCAAAGCCACTTCTATTTGCACATTATTGCGTTCGCCTTGCACATAAATCACTTCTTCGTGCAGAGGCTGTTTTTCGCGGTTCATGTAGGCGATGTATTCCTTGATTCCGCCCTCATAACAGTAAGTTTCGATCCGAGGTTGGTCACTTTTTAGTAGTTCCAAACGGTGGTCACTGAAAGTAATTCTCACGCCCGCATTCAAGTAACCCAATTCTCGCAAGCGCGCAGCAAGTATCGTATAATCAAATTCAATCCCCGTGCTAAATATCTGAGTATCTGGCAAGAAAGAAACTGAAGTGCCGCTGCGATCGCCTTTGCTGGGTTTGGCGTTAAGTTCGGTGACAGGATTGCCTCTTTCGTAGCGCTGTAAATGTTCTTTTTGGTCGCGCCAAACTGTCACTTCTACCCATTCCGACAGCGCGTTAACGACAGAAATACCTACACCGTGCAATCCTCCAGAAACCTTGTAGCCACCACCGCCAAATTTACCGCCGGCGTGGAGCACAGTCATTACTGTTTCTACTCCCGATTTACCAGTTTTGGCAACGATGCCGGTGGGAATGCCGCGTCCGTCGTCTGTCACGGTAACGGAACCGTCAGCGTTGATGTCAACCTCGATGTGAGTGCAGTGGCCAGCCAGCGCCTCATCGATGGAATTGTCCACAACCTCGTAAACTAGATGGTGGAGTCCTCGCGGGCCGGTGGTACCGATGTACATCGAAGGTCGTTTGCGGACTGCTTCGAGACCTTCGAGAACTTGAATTTGATCGGCGCTGTAGCTGCTGGTCATACAAAAATAGCTCCAATAATGAGGTCTAAAGCCCCAAAAGCTTCTAAAATGGGAAAACTCCTGAAATTATAGCACAAAACCGTTAAAGGCGATGCTAGGGCTTTCTAAATGCAAATTTATCGGGGGGACGGAGGGAGAATAGTTTTGAGATTGCTTCGCGATTTCCGAGGCGTAGCGCCGTCAATTAGCCGGAGGGGAGGCGAGGGGAGAGGATTTGAGGGTTTTTATAGGGAAATGCAATATGTTTTTTAAGTGTGCGACGGCTTATGTTTAGATTGATTACGATTTGTGGAGCGACGGCAACGGGCAAGTCGGGAGTGGCTTTGGCTTTGGCTTCGCGACTAAAATCTGCAATCCTGAGTGCGGACTCCCGTCAAGTATACCGCGAATTTGACATTGGGACTGCAAAACCGACAAAGGCCGATCGCACTTCTGTACCGCATCACTTGATTGATATCTGCGATCCGACAGACACTCTAACACTCGCAGAATACCAGCAGCAAGCTCAAAAAATAATTGCTGATGTCGATTTTCCGCTTTCTGGGCCGCTGTTGTTGGTGGGAGGGACTGGTTTGTACCTCAAATCGATTGTCAAGGGTTTGAAAATTCCGATGGTGGGGCCGATTCCTGAATTGCGATCGCAACTTGCGGATCTCGGACAATCTCAATGTTACGCGATTTTGCAGCAGGTCGATCCATTGTCTACTCAAAAAATTCACCTCAACGATTCCTTCAGAACCTTAAGGGCACTGGAAGTATTTTATGTGACTGGGCGCTCTATTTCCGAGCAGCAGGGCGAAAATCCTCCCGATTATCCTATTCTACAGATTGGGTTGGATTGTGATATTGATGTTTTGGGCGATCGGATCAAACAGCGCACCGAACAAATGCTAGAACGCGGTTGGCTGGCTGAAGTAGAATATTTGTGTAAAAAATACGGCTGCGACTTACCACTGTTGAACACCTTGGGATATCAGGAAATCAAACAATATTTGGCTGGCGACATTACCCTGAGTCAAGCTAAAGAATTAACAATTTTGCACACGCGGCAATTTGCCAAGAGACAGCGGACTTGGTTTCGTGCTTATCCTGAAATTGAATGGTTTGATGTTAGCGCGCCGGATTTGTTGGAGCGAGTTTGGCTGAGAGTAGAGGAATTTGTCAATCAAGATTTTTGCGATCGCAAATAATCATGTTAATAAGTTCGTAGTGAGGACGACCATGATCTAAGAAAGCTGTGATAGCATATTGAACCTTTCAGCGATAAGTAGCAGGAAATAAAACTTCTATTTGAGGAGAGGCGAGCACCGGATCAGAATGAGCCAATCTCACCAATACTCTGCGGACTGTCTCATTTCTTAACCAATCTTGCAGGAATTCGCGCAATTGAAGCTCAGCAGGTAGCAATGTTTGATAAATAGATCGTTCAGAAGATGTCTCTAACAGCCGATGAAAAACTGATTCGTAGGCTTGTGCTTCTGTGGGAATAGATGCCCAGTTAATGGGTGATATTACCAGCAGCGAAACATCATCAGCTTTGTAATCTAGTTGCTTATTAATCAGAGCTACAGCCTTATTTACCAAGTAGCCTCCAAATGTAAAATAGCGGATACCTTTAGATGAACGAATATAGGGAATTTGGTCAATCCGACAAATCCTTCGCAGGTTATCTCTCGCTTTTTCTAAACTTTCGTGTAGGCTCCGGGTTAAAACCTCATTCGGCAATTCCTCATTGTGGATGATTTGCCAGACACGATCGCAAACAAAAGCATCTGTGCTAATCCCTCTACCCCCATAGGTAAAATCAATGGCACTACCTTTTTCAGATGATGGTTCAACAAGGATACCTGCCATCGAAGCCTTACGTACCCGCCAAATTTGACCTGCAAAACGTACCAGAATTCCTGGTCTAACTCTGAGTAAGTTCTCAGCGGGAACCTCGCCTAAAACTTTAGATGTGTAACGTAATTCTATGGTTCGAGAACCCGCTCCAAAGTTACCGTAAATCAATCGATAATCGACAAGCTTATGAAGGTTTTCATCAGCACCATATTGATTTTTGAAACCGTGACGCTGAAGATAGCTATTATTCGCTAGTTCAGCAAGTATTGTTTCGATAGATGATCGATCTAGATACTCTCGGTGATCGCATAGCTTGCACAATTCTGCAATTCCAGTGAAGCGACCACCATTAGATGCAATGACGCTGAGACACTGTTGCCCAATGGCACCCAATAATTCATACGGAGAGCGAATAGGTAACTCACCTTTTTTTGCTGCATCAACAAGAGCGAGAAAACGCAAAGCATCAAGTATTACATTCTTGGAATTATCCGGCACTAAACAGATGACATTGGTTTTAGTGGTGCGTCGGTTACTACGACCAATTCGCTGTAGGAATGATTCAACTCCACCTGGCACACCCCAAAGAATAACAGCATCAATGTCGCCAATATCAATACCAAGTTCTAATGTACTGGTAGCAATACAGATAGCAGTTCTTGCAGCAGTAAATTTTCGTTCTGTTTCACCTCTGACTTCTGGCGAGAGAGATGAGTAATGAGTAAAAATGAGGGAATTCAAGCTTTTTTCAGGCTGTAAAATTCCTGCTAATCGTTCACATTCTCGCCGGGAATTAGTAAATATCAATAGTTTAGTCTGTCTCCCTTCTATCAACTTGCAAATGAGCTTCAGAAAGCTGGCTTCATCAGCAATATGTCGCACATGGGCATCAATGGAACGATGAGCAGGAAATTGAAGGAATTTAGCACTAGCTGCTGATCCAAACAAGAAATCGCGCACGTCTGAAAGTCTCCCCACTGTTGCAGATAAGGCAGCCCATTGCAACTCTTGTCCTAAGCTTTGTTGGAGTCTTTGAAGTAGGACAGATAGTTGCAATCCTCTCTGCGTGTTGTAGAGAAGATGCACCTCGTCAATAACTACAGCGCAAACTGTTTGTAAAGTTGCATCTTTGCGGAAAAGTAGCACTTCCAGCGATTCTGGCGTTGTTACTAGAACATGGGGTGTTTGCCCAGATACTAAATCATCGCGATCGCCATGACGTATGCCAACACGAAGTCCCAATTTATCCAATGGCGGATACAGCCGCTTTTCTAAATCGTTCACCAGTGCCTTCGTAGGGGCAATATAAATCAGAATCAAGGCTTCATTTGTGACAGCTTTTCGCCAATAACGACTTAGCAAGGGAGCCAAAACAGCCTCAGTTTTCCCCGAACCGTACCAGAAGATAGGACAATATTTTGACCCTTTACTAGCGGTTCAATAGCAGCTTCTTGTACTGGACGCAAAGTTGTAAAACTTCCATAAAATGCTGAAGCAACACGGCGCTCTAACAATTCAATGCTACTCATTCTATTTCCTCAAGCTGTCGGTCTAAAAACTTTACAACTTCCTTAATCGTTTGACGAGTACGGTCTTGAACTGCAATAGAGCCAGTTTTTTTGACAACCGCAGTCAGACCTAGTTCAATAGCCAAGGAATTAGTATCCCATCCATAAGCAATTCCATGAATGTCCTTAATTTTTATGGTTAACTCTTGTAACTGACTGAGCTCTAGGGGACTCATTTCAAAGGTAGAAAGTGCATCCAATTGAGCATAGTCATAATCCCACCGACCCTTACTAATCAGACGATTCCTGCACTTGCTGACAAATTCTGGTGTCACAGCAAAAAAACTCATGCCCTGAAATTGCTGACCTGCAAAAAACTGGAATAGATTCTGAAATGCCATTGCTTGATGGGCTATATTTGTAATGTTAGATAAAACATCCTCAAATTCATCGAAAAGTATGATAATTCCCCTCATTCCCGAAGCACAGGCAAGGGTATGAATATCTCTAATTGCTGCCCAAGACTGAGCGTAACCTTGAGATTTAAAGTCAAACAAAAGTGCCTTTGTTGTATAGTTTTGCCACTTAATTGTGCGAGTTAATGCTAGTTCTTGTCGGTAGCACATCCGGTTTTTATGTATCAATTCTTGATAAAGATCCTGTGTCTTATAATTACTTTTTTGAAACAGCCAATCCTCTACTAAATCTTTATTAACTCTTCCGCTCATCCAAGCGCGCAAGGCAATAAAAGTAGCTGGAGATTCAAGGGATTGAGAAAAATTCCATTGCCCGTTATTGGTTAATTTTTGCCATTGCTTACCTGCTGTTCCTTTACTCTCACGCGCTTGTTCACAAACCCAGTCAAAGAAAGGGCGGACACCTCTATATTCAGAGTTGCTGGGAACTTCTAGACCACGCCAGATTGCACCCAATATCTGATCCATGCGATTGAAACGTACAGCAGATTTAGCATCCAGTGTTACGGAGCTAACAGCAAAATTTTCTTTTAAAGCAGTTTCACGAATAAATCGCAACAAGTGACTTTTGCCAGAACCGTAGTTAGCTTTTAGCAATAGCGCATCGGCTTTTCCTTGTTGAAGCCTAGCTGTCAGTTCCGTGATTTCTGATAGTCTACCTACTGTGAAATAGCGTACATGACCATCAGGGGGAATTCCAAGGCGAAGAGATTCAATAACTCGCTGCACTTCTACATTCACCGATTATTCCTCCCTCAGATGATCCATTACGTCATCGTATATGGTCTCCGCTGACCTGATTTCTCCTTCAAGATGGTCATCAAAATGTGTAATCAAAGCTGTTACTAGGACGCGCCAAAAGCGAACACCACTAAGTGTCGGATGTATGTCATAAAGTTCTTTGACAAAATTTTCAACTTTAGCTTCAGAAGGTAATTCTCTTGCTCCTTCTGGATAAGCAGTTGCATAAATACTGAGGATTTTCTTGGCAGCAGTTTGATAGTCTGATAGGTCTGTTACTACCTGATCGAAATTCCAGATAGTATCTAATGCTCTTGGCTGACGTTGTTGCTCTAGTTTGCCAACTCGTCCTGACAAAGCTCCATAAGTTATGATTCCGTGTTTGGGGTCGGTGAAAAAGTCAGGCGTGGTTGCATAGATGAGAAACAGACCCTTCAGCGCTTCAATATTATTGATCAGAGATAACAAATTGTTGTGAGCATCCCGAAGAGAAGACTTACGCATAATAGAGTAAGCTTGCTCTGCCTCATCAAACAGAATGAGTAATCCTTTGTAGCCGGAAAGACGCACAAATCCGGCTAGGGATTGTAGCATTAGTTTTGCATTATCTTTGTTGACAATTTTATTAACTTCAAATCGCCTGCGGTACATCACCACGCTACCTTCTCCACTAAACCATTGGAGAATTTCAGCTCTAGTTTGTTCTTGAAGAGCTAGATCCGGGGATTCAGGCAGAAAAGTTTCCCAGTATTTTTGAATCATCTTTTTAAAATCAATATCAATACTCTTATCAATAATCAGAGCTTCTCTAGCTTTAACATAATCCTCATAAGAAACTTCGTTACTAACTTCACAACTGCCTGTTGATAAATAGGCTAAAGATTCTTTTAAAACTTGTCCAAAGGGTGCTGCTTCACTTTCAGTTAAGTAAGATGCCGTTGAAATATTCCGCAAGATAGAATAAAAAACGCGCTCAAATTTATTTAAGGCAGCATCATCAACGTTCAACTGTACATTAGAGACTAGGCAGTTATTTTGAAAGGCAACTTCCCGAAGCAACCTAAAGAAATGGGTTTTTCCAGATCCCCAGGAACCGCTAATAAAACGGATAAGTCCTCCTTCTCCTATTGCACTCAAATGAAATCTTTTAATCCCTAAAATTAATTTTTCATTCCCCACTGAATACAAATCTACAC
>JAJAYT010000390.1 GCA_026786085.1 Microcoleus sp. CAN_BIN18
AATATATCATGGCTGCTGACAGTCCTTTCCCTAGCGAAGTGAATCAGCTTAATGCTTTGCCAAGCGCTAAAAAGGTATTTCCTCGATTGAGTGAAGTACCAAGCCAAGTCTTGCAACAAGCTATTAAACAACTGCACCGAGCCTGGGATGGCTTTCAAAAAGTTGGGCATGGATTCCCCAGATTTAAAAAGTTTGGGCAATTTAAATCTTTGTTGTTTCCCCAATTTAAACATAACCCAGTACAGGGAGTGCATATTGCCTTGCCAAAGGTGGGGTTGATTCCAATTAACTTGCATCGCCCAATCCCCAGCGGATTTGTGGTTAAGCAGGTTCGGATAATCAACAAGGCTGATATTTGGTACGCTAGTCTCAATATCCAGTGCGATGTTAGTGTTCCCAACCCTATGCCTCATGGTCATCCAATTGGGGTAGATGTTGGACTTTCCAAGTTTTTGGCAACTAGCGACGGAGTTCTTGTAAAAGCGCCGAAGTTCTTGAAAGTGATGCAAAGCAAGCTGAAATTGCTGCAACGCAGACTTTCTAAAAAAAAGAAGCGCTCTAAGAATTACGAGAAACAACGGCTCAAAGTTGCTAGACTTCACCACACGATTGACAACACCCGCAAGGATTTTCACTTCAAGCAAGCTCACGCCCTTTGCGGGGCTGGTGATATGGTCTTCATGGAAGACTTGGATTACCGGATGCTTGCCAAAGGGATGCTTGGCAAGCAGATGTTAGCGGAGGGTTTTGGACAATTCCGAACTATCACCAAGTACGTGTGTTGGAAGCGTGGTAAGTTCTTTGGGGAAGTTGACGCTAGGGGGACTTCTCAAGAGTGTCCTGAGTGTGGTGCAACAGTTAAAAAAGACTTGAGCGTTAGAGTACATCATTGTCACGAGTGTGGATTCATTGCCGATAGAGATGTGGCTAGTGGACAAGTAATTAGAAATAGAGGAATAGAGTTAATTAGTACCGATGGGCAGTCGGGAATCCAAAACGCCTATGCAGACGGTTTGCCGGGGGCTGAGATATCTCGGTAAGCGTCAAAGTCGAAAACCCGCAAGGGAACAACTAGGAAATCTTTGAAGTAATTCAAAGAAGCTCCGTACCTTGACAGTCGGAGTCGTGTCACCCGATCGGACAATCGTATATCTCAAAAATACTCAAAAGTTGAGCATACCACGTAGAATCGGGTGTGAAAGACAATATTCTCAACAGCCCATGACCTTGGCGGAAAGACTAGCACAAGATTGGAAGTCTCGACTCGAAAAAGATTGCCCGGACGAAAATTCTAGCACTCGCGAGAGTGTTGTCCGCTGGCTGTTGGGAGACAAGCCAGAAAGATTTGACTCTCTCAATCCGACTCAATTTAACGTCGCCTCTGGGGCGATCGACTTTTTATATCGAATTTTGAAGCAGCGGTATCTCGGAGTAGCGCCCGATCGAGCTTACCGCAACTTGATCGGGCGGTTGGGCGGTTTGGTGGTGCTCCGACAAAAAATCCAAGCGTGGGTTTCCCTCTCGCGCGACAGACAGCGGAGTGCGGTAGATGTATTGCAAGAAGTGATTCAGGAAATGCTTAATTCCGATCGCTATCTCCAGCAGCAAGTCGCCTGGATTACCGAATGCACAACAGACAAACGCCTGCGAAATGCTTTGCTGCTAGCAAGCACAGAAGAATACTGCTTGCGCCCGATCCGCAACCAGCCACTGCTGGTGTATCGCTTCGTCAACTACCTGCGACGTTCCCAGCGGGGCGGATTGACGCAAGTCCCAGCGGGAGACTGGGTGCGGCTGGTGTCGGAACAGATTACGCCTGACGACACAGACGAACCGCTTAGCCTACTAGACGCAGAGGCGATGTCCGAGTACCGAGTAAATCAAGCTTGGGAAGAGCGACAAGCGACTCGCCAGATTGTCCAGGCAGAATTTGAAAATTACTTGGCGGCTGAAGTCGATCCGCTGGCTTCCCGGTGGCTGCAACTTTACCTACAAGGCCGTTCTCAAGAGGCAATTGCTGAGGATTTGAACGTTCCGATCAAGCAAATTTACCGCTTGCGAGAAAAAGTCAGCTACCACGCAATCAGGGTTTTTGCAGTCAAACAAGCACCGGAATTGGTCGCCAACTGGCTCGAAACTTCGCTCAAAGAACACAGTTTGGGCTTGACTCCGGCTCAGTGGCAGCAATATTTACAAGAACTCACCCCGGTGCAGCGGCAGTTGGTAGAATCGCTGAAAGCAGGGAAAAGTGTAGAAACGATCGCCTCTGAATTGAAGCTGAAAACCAATCAAGTCATCGGCGAGTGGAGCAAACTCTATTTAGCAGCTCAATCTCTCCGCAACGATCGATCGCCCGTCGAAGATTAACCGCAGGCAATTAATGGCGATCGCTGCTGCGTAGGATAAGATGCTAGCAGCGCGATCGAATGAATCAGGATTTTTTAACCAATCCTCAATTCAGCGGTTGCTCGTAAATCGTCGGTTGTGGTGCATCTGTCATACTTGCGCATTCATGACATAATTCTGTCGTTGCCAGCCACGGGAATCAATCTCGCGCGATCGATGATAGTTCGCCATGAGTACGCAAGTCATCATTGAGTTGTCAATCTTTCGGTAGAACTTGAGACGGCAATACAGAAGGGAAAAAATTCTTGGACTAAGGATTTTTATTTGAGAAAAGCTTCAGGTTTTCAGACGAATGGCTCCGTCAGGGAAGTTGCAGGGTTTAATTTTATAAATCAGGTTGGCGTGGCGCGATCGATCGCGCTTCCGACTACAGAGAAGCTAATGGTACATACATCTTCAACAGACTCGGCGGCTACAATGGACACCGATCGAATATTTCAACTAATCGACACAGTTGTCCCCTTTGAAGCTTGCCTTTACTATCAAGTTTTGCCTCTATCCCTAGAAGGTAATCTGTTTAAATTGGGCGTAGTCGATGCGCAAGATGACTCCGCCCTAGACTACGTGCAGCGGATTTTAGCTTACATGAATTGCTCAGTCACAACTGAGCCAATTGCGTCGGGAACTCAGCGTTCGATGCTCTCAGCTTACTTGCTCCACGGGAGCCAAGTCAGAGAACCCAGCCTAATAAAAACCGCACCAGCCCCAATACCGACAAATCCCGCACCAGCAACATCACGATCCGAAGCAGAAACCCTGCTGTCTGTACCCGAACCCTCGATTCGGGCTCGCGATCGGTTTAAACCTGCTAGCGCTGAGGTTTCCCCGACACCGCCAGAATTGTCGGTTTTGAATGTCGAGGCATTGTACTTGTCAAGCCCCGTCGAAGTTTTGGCAACTTTGGCTGCGCCCCAACTGCTGCAAGAATTGCTCGGTAGAGTGCTGCTAGACGGTATCGGGCGACTGTTTTTTGAGCGCCACCAGTCGCAAGGGCGAATTCTTTGGAGTCAAGACGGCGTTTTGAAATCGATCCTCGAAGGTATCGAGCCCGTGCTGTTCCAAGAAGTCATCAACGAGTTGAAGCGGCTGACAGATATGCCTGTTTCCCCGGTGGAACAGCCCAAACAAGTCGAAGTTGAACGCATATATCAAAACACTCATTTGCTGTTGCGCTTGCGGGTAATGGCAGTGGGCGGCAAGGAAGAAGCCACGCTGCAAGTATTGCGGGGAGCAGCTTTGAGGTTTTACCAGCAGCAGCAATTGTCTACTTTGAGTCGGGATGCACTGCAACTTGCCCAAGAATTGCAGCGGAAAGTGAATCAAATTCGCGATCGAACTCGGCTTTCTCCTTTGCCTTTGGAAGGTTTGCCAGCTTTGGAACAAGTGATTAAAAACGTTGACGGTCAAATTGAAGCTTTGATGCACGAACACAATCCCGAGCAGCTTTAATTAGAAATAAATGGCAGTTTTCGCGATCGGACTTGCGTACTTCTGAAACCCGGTTTCTTTCAAAAATTATCGTGACCCTTCCCAAAACTCATAGAAACCGGGTTTCTAGCACCCATAAGTCAGCCTTTAAGCTGTCCTAAGTTTTGAATCGAAAATCGAAAATCGAAAATGGTATTACCCGTGATCGAAGACCTTATCATACTGCAATAAATCCAAACTTACAAAAACTGGCAAACACTGAAAACATTGCTGTGCAACTTCCCAGCGTTCTTCTCGCTGCAACATAGTAGTCAACTTTTGTTTAGCGCTCAGCAAATAGCGGACATCGTTAGCAGCGTAGCTCAGTTGCTCGTCTGAAAGATGCTCGGAATTTCCCCAATCCGAACTTTGAGAAGTTTTGTTGAGTTCTACTTTTTCCAATTCTTGAATTAACTCTTTAAGTCCGTGTCTGTTGGTGTAAGTTCTGGCTAATTTGCTCGCTATTTTTGTGCAGAAAACAGGTGCAATGTCAATACTTAAATTATAACGCATTGTTGCCAGATCGAAGCGCGCAAAGTGAAATACCTTCTCAATATTTTCAGCTTCCATGAGCTTTTTTAAATTCGGCGCCACAGTCTGACCTTTTGCAATCCGCACCGCCGCAACTTTACCTTGCGGATCGCATAGCTGCACCAAACACAAGCGATCGCGCCACGGTAGCAAACCCATTGTTTCTGTATCAACCGCGATCGCCTCCGCCGTCAAATAATAAGATAACAGAGCATCGGAAATATCGCCATCGCACACTTGAAAATCTGGAAATTCCATTATTTAGATTTTAGATTAACATTGACTAGATTTTAGATTAACATTGACAGTTGTCAACTGTTTGCTGTCCCAGGTCAACCTGTATGCTGCCAACTGCCAACTGCCAACTGCCAACTGCCAACTGTCAACTGTCAACTGTCAACT
>JAJAYT010000391.1 GCA_026786085.1 Microcoleus sp. CAN_BIN18
TAAATGGGCGAGATACCTTTTCACAATTTTGGGGAAGTTAGAAAATAGCATTTTAGTTGATTTTTAATATTTTATAGCTCTGTCATTATACATTTGTTTGCCAATCCTGGCAATCTTTTTCTATCATTCAACACTTCTGGGCAGAATCAATAGAATAAAAAATATTTCGGTAGATGTGGTTACTTATTCTTAACGTTGAGAGCGAGAAAACATCTCGATCTAGATTGTGGGTGTGATGCGGGCAAAACTTACATTCGCGACCTTGTAGAATATAACCGCTGCATCTATAATGTACAAATCTCGCAAAAATAATTTTAATCGATCGCTCAAACTGAATATGAAATTAACAAAATTTGTATCGATCGGCATTGCCGTGATTTTAGGGGCAAGCGCGAGCATATTATCTAGCAGTAGAGCATTCGGGGCCGAAAAAATGATCCTGACATTTGGCCCGATCCGGCAAACCATCAATATCAGCGACTTAGAAGACTTTGCTAAAGATGGCACAACCACGCCAACCATCCAACAAATTATCGGGTTCTCGAAAATTGACCCACAAATATTGCGGGGGTTAATCGGTTTAGAAATCGGTTTAAAGCCAGCTAGTTTGGCTAGGGTAGTCTACAGCACCCCAGGAGAAAAAATCACTGACGAAATCGGTCAAGTAATTCGGACTCAGCGCCGTACAGAAAATGGTAAAGCTTTGCGGGCGGCGGTGCTCCTCGCATCCGGCGACGATGGTAAATTATCGCTGCTGGAAGTCCTGAAAAAGTATCCTCTGCCGGAGGTTTACGTAGATGTTGCCAGCATTGGCGCTGCTGTTGGGAAAGTTCAGGGTTTAGCGGGAAATCTGCAAACCCTGCTTCAAGATTCGATGCGCGAGACAACTAAGACAACAACTGGCACCGAAAGTCCGATCGTACCTCGTCGCAGCGTGCAGCCAACAAATCCCCCTTCAGTGCGCCCCTCCGCCGCACCCTTACCAGCACCAGCACCGCAGCCTGTGAGACCCGTCAGAGGCCTCTGGTAAGAAAATCATCACCATCAACAGGTTTGTAGTGAGGACTTTAGTCCTCTGACTTTTCTGAGGACTAAAGTCCTCACTACAAACCAAGAAGCAATCAATTTTTCTTGAGCAATTTTTTGAGCAACTTTGGAACTTCTGAAGGCCGAGCCGCCAGAGGTATTTCTGCTTCTTCAAAGGCAGCCATTTTGTTATCGGCGGTAACTCCAAAGGCTTTTTGGGCGGCGGCCCGAGAACTGATCAGGATGCCTGCGTGGCCCAATGACGGGCTTTTGGGAGCGTAGCGGCCGGCTAGATAAGCAACCACGGGTTTGTCGATCGCCGATCCGATATAAGAAGCAGCAGCTTGTTCACTCCAACCGCCAACTTCCCCGATCAAAACGATCGCCTCGGTAGTGTCGTCTTCGTCCAAAATTTGCAGCCACTGCATAAAAGAAGAACCGACAATCGCGTCGCAGCCAATACAAACCGCCATCGATTGTCCCAAGCCCGCCTTAGTCAGTTCTAGGGCAACTTCATACGTCAAAGTGCTACTGCGACTGATCACGCCGATCGGGCCGGGAGTGTAGAATTCCTTGGGGTGAGTTCCTAGCAGTAGCTTGTCGGGTACAATAATTCCCGGACTATTGGGCCCGATTACCAAAGTTTCGGTGGCTTCTGCTTTTCTGACTAAGCGCACCATATCCAGAGGAGGCACTCCCTCAGTGACGATCGCGATTTGGCGAATTCCGGCGGCGATCGCTTCTAGAGCCGCATCCAGCACCCAGTAACGGTCTACTAAAATTACTGTAGTGTCAACGTGACCTACTGCCGCCACGGCTTCTTCTACCAAATCAAAAATCGGAATTCCCTCCAAATCCAGACCCCCCCGACCGGGACTGACACCAGCGACGACATTCGTGCCGTATGCTTTCATCATCAGGGCGGCGCGGGTTGAGGCGGGAGATTCTGTAATGCCCTGTATTAGGACTTTGCTTTCAGGAGTTAAATTCATTTTTCACACTTGACACTGGATGTTTTAAAAAGCAGAAGGCCTTCGTCTGTCCTATAACTTTCGTATTTTGCCGATCGACTGTCGCTACTTGGCAGAGGATACAGCTTTAGCGGAGGCCTCATCCAAAGTGCTAGCTAGCTGCACGGGCAACTGTCCCAAACGCTTTTTAACAGCATCAGTATCGACCTCTACCAGACGAAGCACAACTTGGAGGTGGCGGTTGGCGCGAGCTTTCCGTTCCAAATAGCCGACTACTGCGGCGGTGATTTCGTCACTTTTGGAGGCGCTGCCCAAAATATTTATGAGTATTACCATAACTGTTTTATCCTGAGCGACTAACTCCAGGCCCAACTCCGTGCGATCGCGCAGGGCATTTGCTGCTTCGTAGCGGTCTAGGGAACCCATATTCACAAAATTAGCCGGTTTTCCTCCTTGGTGGGCTACAGCATCCAGAGTTGCCATTGTCAGCCCCACGCCGTTGCACAAAATCCCGATATTCCCGTCTAGTTCGACTAATTCCAGAGATTCGGAATTCGAGATTGAGGATGGAGATTTCGGTTCAAATTCCGGCTGTGAGTGCTGCACCTTCGAGTTGGAATTCCGGCGATCGCCGCCACCGACAGAAGGACTTCTCCTGTCCCCTACGATCCCGCTGCTAGGCTTCTTCTTGCCCGAAAGTGCGGCCAAGTCTGGATGTCGCCCCAAGGCATCGTCGTTGGCGGTGACTTTACCATCTAAAGCCATGAGTTCTCCCGTCGGACTGATGCCGAGAGGATTGATTTCTACTAAATCTAAATCTTTTTCGACAAACAGCCGGTACATTTTTTCGACGATCGCGCTCACCGATTGAATCAAATCTCCCTGCAATCCCATTTTCAGCATCAGACGCCTCGCGTAGAATGGCGAAAATTCCTGGGCTACGGGAACTTGCTGCATTTTGTCGATCGACCCTTCGACATCCATACCTCCTTGTCTCGAACCCAGAAGTACCGGGCGGCGGGCTACGGGGTCTAGGAGTACAGCCAAGTATAATTCTTGGTCAGCATTGTACTTTGCTTCTGCCAGTAGGACTTCGGGATATTCATCCTCGATCGGCAAATTAAAAATTGTTTGAGCCGCAGCTACTGCATCGATCGTATTTTCTACAAACTTGATGCCGCCCGCCCGGCCGCGTCCCCCCGCCCGTACTTGCGACTTAAGTACAACTGGGTAGGGAATTTTCAGTCCTTTGAGGTCAGCGGGATGATCGATCCGCTGCGACGGCAAAATCGGAATTGCCATCTGGCGAAATAAAGATTTAGCTTGGTACTCTAACAAATCCATTATCAATAACGGGTGAGGGGCATTTCGCAACAAGCAATTTGTAACTGGCAATTCATAATTAATAGATAATAATTGGCTTTTTGTCAAGTTAAAAGTTAAAAAATCTGGATTTTATATTTTAATTTTCGACTTTTGTATTGCCGATTACTTATTCGGTATCACCCTCGCCGATTACCTATTACCTAAGCTATTTTGGAGTTTTTATTTTGCGATCGACTAATTGCAAAATTTTACTGTTGACTAGCGCGGGGACAGAGTAGGGAGATGGTTGGTAGTTGTTTTATCTTCGGACTTTTGGCAATACTGTTTCCAGATATTTCTGCCAGCTAATTATCAATTGATGCTAAGTAAATCCACCTCATTAAACGTCAAATACGGCTCGCTAAAAAGCTTGCCGTGTATGTCTTCTTCCATCTTCACCAACGCCAATCACAAATGACACCTTCCAAATGACTTAAGACTAATGACTAATGACTTCTAATTAGCAGTGCCTTGATGAACTGTTTTAACCCATTTTAGTCGCTTGGGACGCACCGAAATCCGAGCCGTCACAATCCCTACCAGCATCCAGTGCAACATATACACAGTACCGCGCAGGGTTTGCAGCCAGGTGACAAAAACTCGCCTGACATCAAATTTAGTTTCTTTGCGAGTGCGACGCAAACCGACAAACATTCCCACGACTGATAGGGTAAGTGTCAGAAAAGTTAGGGGACTGGCTAGAGGCATTCGGCGCAGCGCAATTGACATCAAAAAGTCGGGTAGCGCTACTGTGGGTAAGAAATATTGAGATGCCCAAAATCCAAATAAATCCCAAGTTTTACCAGTTCCCATGCGGTTGCGTAAAATTAGCCGCCAGTAGTCAAGATAGCGCTGGTAGCCGCCTTCTGCCCAGCGATTGCGTTGATGCCACAGGGCGCGAGCGTTAGTGACTCCTTCTTCTGACACGGGTGGGAAAGCCAGAAATTCAATGTCCCACTGGTCTAGGTGCAGCCTCACGGTCAAATCTAGGTCGTCGGTAATGGTTTCTTCGTTCCAGCCGCCACAGCCTTCCAAGGCGGTGCGACGCATGAATTGACCGTTACCGCGCAATTCTCCAATGCCGCCGATCGCAATTCGTTGCTGTTGGAAAAAACTATCGAGGGCCATTTCTGCTTCTTGGCCGCGAGTCCAAAAATTTACCGCAGCATTGGCGATGGCTTTTCTGACTTGCACAGCCCCTACCTGTGGGCAATCGAACATCGGCAGCACCCGACGCAGCAAATCCGGTGTTACCGTCGCGTCGGCGTCAAATATGCCCACAAATTCCCCGCGAGTCAGCGGCAAAACTTGATTCAGGGCTCCTGACTTGCCACCGCTGGCATTTGCTCCTCTGCGAAATACTTTGAGCTGTGGGTACTGTTTGGTTAGCTGTTCCAATACTAGCGGTGTGCTGTCGCTGCTATGATCGTCGATCGCCCAAACTTCGTAACGGTCGATCGGATAGTCTAAATTGCAGATTGATTCTACGAATCGGGCAATCACCGCTTCCTCGTTTTTCGCAGCCACCAGCAGCGAGACGTAGGGCCAATCTTCTCGACTTTCATCGGAAAGAGGAGGCTGTGCGGGCTTGGGTTCGGCAAACAAAACTCGAAATGCTTGCATCCACAGCAGTCCCATCATCCCCCACACTACCCACGCACCCCAAGAAACTAAGTGTAGGGCGATCGTGCCGCCCCAAATCGCAGTCAGCACTATGGCAGCTTTTCCCCGGCGTCCCCGGTACAGATTTTGAGGAAAAGAGGGAGAACCCGGCACAGACACCGCAACCGGGAGCTCTGATGAAGTTTCCGTGTCAAACACCCTGTCGCCACTGTCTGGTATGGCAAATATTTTGCTTACCTTCTTGTTCGAGGTCAAATTCTTGAACTCTTCTGGAACTAAATCAGGGATGTCCAAGTTAAGCTCGCTGCGATCGTCGTTTTCTGGCCAAGAACTCTCCTGCATAGGTTATTTGATTCAATTACCAATAGTTTTTGATTTTAGAGATAAGTATCCACTGTACCAGCTTCTGGGATTTTGTCGAAAACCGATGGCAGCTAGTTTCAGGAGTTCCGTGCTTGTAATGCTGAGGTAAACTTGGATTACTTGCGAGTCTTTTGCTTAACTCGCGGCTTGCGATCGACCAAGAATATCTGCTAGTTTTTGCAGATGATTTCAACAATTAACTCTCAGGATGCGGAAATATGTCTCTTCCTCAACTGAAACCAGCCGACGACAAAGAAGTGAAAGTCTACTCGCCTTTCTGTCAAGAGCCCAGGCGCAAGTTTCTGCCCCACGCTATCGGCCTCTACAAGCTCAAAAGCTTGGAGGGCGCAAGAAAAATTGACGGTGGCGAAGACGTGCCGTTTGTCGCTAGCTGGAATACCTCGTCATTGCCGATCGATTTGACCCGCTGTCGGGTGTTGTTTGAGGGCAATGCTGAACTCAGCTATGAAGTGACGATGCAAAGCTCTGATTTTGTGAGTTGCTTAATTGAGGTACTGTTGACTTTTCAGCGGACTCGTACCGTCGATTTTTCTAAAACGTTTTATCGCAAGCTGATGCGCATGGATGATTAACTTTTACCGCACTCGCGCTCCCGAAAGTTTGTAATAGATTGTGGCCATAAAATGCGCATTAATAATGTCATGCCATCGGGACGGCGAGATTATATTATTGGTGCGCTATTTTTATTTGATAAGTTACGCGCGCTGACTGATGAAACCCGGTTTCTACGAGATGTTGTGTTTAGGAATGAGAAATTAAATAACTTACACAAGTTTGTGGGATGTCCC
This sequence comes from Microcoleus sp. CAN_BIN18, assembly GCA_026786085.1. Taxonomy (GTDB): domain Bacteria; phylum Cyanobacteriota; class Cyanobacteriia; order Cyanobacteriales; family Microcoleaceae; genus Microcoleus. The sequence continues at coordinate 6,158 of JAJAYT010000391.1, forward strand.
GCCCGTCTTGAACAGGCTTTCCTGCCTGTTCCACAATAATAATTAAAATTGTAATACCAATTTTTTATGAGGCTGCATAGAATACGATCTCCCTGGCGCCCCCCTTAATAAGGGGGGGACAAGATTCTTCTCAAAGTCCCCCTTGCTTTCGGGGGATTTAGGGGGATCGAGATATGTGCAACTTCACATTAAATTGGTATAAGTTATTTAATTTGCGCTCCTTAGTAACCAGAAATATACGAATAAACCGGGTTTCTGGCATCCCATGCGTCAGCCTTTTATTTTAGGAGTTACGCGCGCTGACTGATGAAACCCGGTTTCTACGAGATGTTGTGTTTAGTAACCAGAAATATACGAATAAACCGGGTTTCTGGCATCCCATGCGTCAGCCTTGTATTTGAGAATCCGGAATACTAACTGAGTTCTTTTATTATTTTTAATCATCCCTTGGGCGATACTTTTAAGTCCGATCGCACATTCGCATTTCGTTCAACTTTAAATAGTTCTTGAAAACCGATAATCGCCAAGAAACCATAAAAAAATCACCTTGAAAAATAATCCCAATAAAAAGGTGGTGAATAGGTGAATAAAAGTTTTAATCAAAAAAACGATCTGCCAAAAAGTGACAAAATCGAGTATAATCGAATTGCGAAATTGAGTCGCAGTGCAGAAATACGGTTGAAAAACTAAATTTATCAAAATTAATGGGTTGTTTAAAACCCCGTCCTTGTAGGACGGCTTTGTGTGAGAATGTATATACCGAGAGCAAACAACGGATATCTTGAGAGTAAAAGTCAGGCATAAGCCGGTTCCGGTAAACGAGATAAACCGGTTTGTATTTGTACCGATGGATAGTCGGGAAAGGAAACTGTCTGGGCAATCAGAGCGTCGGGGATATGTGGGTAACTACATATCCAGATAGTGGGTGAAAAACCGCAAGGAAACAACCAGAAAATCTAAATCGTGAGGTTTAGAAGCTTTGCCCTTTTAGGGCGGAGTAATGTCACTTAAATAGACAGGTGCAAATTGAGGAGTAAAGGCGTACCCAAATTGACTAAATATTTACTGATCGGTTCCACAAAAGCTTACAGCGGCAAGTCCGCGATCGCCCTGGGGATGGCACTCGCACTCCGGGCAAAGGGACTAGCCATCGCCTACGGCAAACCTCTGGGAACCTGTTTCAGCTCGGAGGGAGCTGGAGCCGAGGAGGAAGACGTGCGGTTCGCGGTAGAGACTCTGAAGCTATCAGAAAGTCAGATACCGTCAACACTGCTGTCTTTGGACGAAGAGACGGTTCACAAGCGTTTGCGCGGAGAGGACAAGACAGATTACCGCGAGTCTCTAGGGCAATATTTGCCAGCTCCGAGCGGAGATTTGGTGCTGTTAGAAGGCCCGGCTAATTTGGAGGAAGGCAGTCTGTTTGACTTGTCTTTGGCTCAAATTGCTGAGGTAGTTGATGCCTCCGTGCTGCTGGTAGTGCGCCCGATCGATCTTTATGTAGACGATTTGCTCTCGGCTAAGCAGCGTTTGGGTTCGCGTTTGCTGGGTGTCGTACTCAACGACGTTCCCTCGGACAAACTCGAATCCATCACGGGGACTGTGCGGCCTTTTCTGGAGGCTAGCGGCATTCCAGTTTTGGGAATGCTACCGAGAAGCGCTTTGCTGCGCAGCGTCAGTGTCAAAGAATTGGTGCATCAATTGAAAGCTGAGGTGCTCTGCCGTCCAGACCGTTTGGATTTGATGGTGGAAACCTTGACAATTGGCGCGATGAATGTTAGCTCTGCTATGAAGTATTTCCGCAAAGCGAGAAATATGGCGGTAGTCACTGGGGGCGATCGTACGGACATTCAGCTAGCGGCTCTGGAAAGCTCGACTCAGTGCTTAATTCTCACAGGCCACTTGCCTCCTTCTCCCCTCGTGATCGGTAGGGCAGAAGAAATGGAAATTCCAGTTTTGTCGGTTGATTTGGATACCTTAACCACGGTGGAAATTATCGACAGCACCTTTGGTAATGTACGTTTGCACGAACGCATCAAGGTGGAATGTGTTACTCAGCTAATGGCAGAACACTTTGACTTGGACGGCATGATGGCATCCTTGGGTTTGGGCGATCGAGTCCATTAAGCAGCCAGCCGGAACTCAGCGAAGAAGCTATTCGGCAGAGCGAAGAAGGCAAAGAGATTTTTTTTTATAAATAAAATAAAAAAATCTTAAATTCTCAATTTTTCTGGAATTCTACCTTCAGACATTCTGCCTTCTGGCTTCCTCAAATCTGTCCATCTTCCAGTCATATCTGGTAAATCAGGAATTATTAACTTCTTTTTGGTGGCAATTGCTGGGGAGTCTGCTAGAATCCACAACGTAGTTTTATTTAATTTAATAAATTCTTTGAGTCAGTCAATTGAGCTACCCAGAGTTGATGATTTTTTACAAGAACTTGCGGCAATCCAGCAAACCAGCTCCAAGCGGGTTGCTCTTTTGGGTTCTCGCCACGTTCCTATTACCCACCAGCAGCTAATTGAGATGCTGAGCTACGCCTTAGTTCTGGGAGGCAACCAGCTCATCACATCGGGGGCTACAGGCACCAATTCAGCCGCGATTCGGGGGGCAATGCGAGCAGATCCTAATCTGCTGACGGTGATTTTGCCACAAAGCATGAGTCGCCAGCCACAGGAGTCTCGCGAGCAGCTCGAACAAGTCATACATTTGGTAGAAAATCCCAAAAATGACAGTTTGTCTCTCCCAGAATCAAGCGCCATGTGCAATCAGGAGATTATTTCTCGCTGTCAGCAATTGATCTGTTTTGCTTTTCACGAAAGCCACACTTTGCTGAAAACTTGCCAGGATGCGGAGGAACAGCGCAAGGTGGTTACTCTGTTCTATTTTGATTAAAATGCGAGGCGGATGATGGTGTTGGGATTGCCTGTGTCGGTTATTTTGCTTGATTGTATTGCTGCTGCTGCGGCGCTGGTTTATGCACCGTTTTTGGTGGTTGCCCTCGCCCGCTTGCAGCTAGGTTACGATCAAGCAGCACCTCGCGCTATGTTTGAGAGGTTGCCTGCTTACGCTCAGCGGGCAACTTGGGCTCACCAAAATTCGTTTGAGACGTTTATGCTGTTTTCAGCGGCGGCTTTGATGGCTTTTGTGACGGGGGTTGATTCGGAGGCGGCGGGTTTGGCTGCGATCGCTTTTCCTGTAGCCCGGTTGTTGTTTTCGGTTTTCTATATTCTGAATATACCGCTGGGGCGATCGCTCATGTTTGCGATTAGTTCTTCTTGCACTGTTTCTTTATTCTATTTCAGTTTGATGACTGTTAATGGCTAATTTTCAGTTGTCTGTTGTCATTAGTCATTAGTTGAGAGACACTTAATTAATCACTAATTACAACAATTCTCAATCTCCCATTATATGATGTCCACTCGAATTATTTCAATAAAATTGGTTTGTAGTGAGGACTTTAGTCCGCATTTAGGAAGGACTAAAGTCCTCACTACGAACCTTTTTTATAAGGGTAATTGACGGGACATGATATTACCAATTTACCAATTACTAATTTATGGCTGCTAGTTATTCCTTTGATATTGTCAGCGATTTCGATCGGCAAGAATTAGTTAATGCTGTTGACCAAACAACGCGAGAAATTCAAAGCCGTTACGACTTGAAAGATACCAAAACCACTTTAGAATTGGGCGCTGAAGCAATTACTGTCAATACTGACAGTGAATTTACTCTCGACGCGATTCACACTGTTTTGCAAACTAAAGCCGCCAAGCGCAATTTGTCTCTGAAAATTTTTGATTATGGGAAACTTGAAGCTGCTAGTGGTACTAGAGTACGCCAAGAAATCAAACTAAAAAAAGGGATCGATCAGGAAATTGCCAAGAAAATCACTAAATTAATTCGAGATGAGTTTAAAAAAATTCAAGGCTCGATTCAAGGTGATGCAGTGCGCGTTTCTGCTAAGGATAAAGATGATTTGCAGTTCGTAATTCAACGATTGAAGCAAGAAGATTATCCGATGGCTTTGCAATTTACAAATTACAGGTAAATTTTTGAAAGCTAAGTATTGGATTCCTGGTTGTGCGATCGCATCTTTGAGCGCGATCGAACTTGCCTTGCGCTTGCTGGGATTCGGAAATCCTGCTTTGCTACAAGCTGATGCGGATGCTGGCTATATATTTGCACCAAATCAACTTGTATATCGCTTTGGCAATAGAATTGAGTACAATCAATTTTCTCAGCGTTCTGAAAAAATCGATGCAGCAAAGCCTGAAGGTACTCTCAGAATTTTGACGATCGGAGATTCGGTTCTCAACGGTAATAATACCACGGATCAGAAAGAAACTATTCCAGAATTGTTGGAAGCGCGTTTGTTGGGCATCAAAAAGCAAGTTGAGGTGTTGAATGCTTCTGCCGGTTCTTGGGGAATTGGCAATCAATTGGGATATATTCGCAAGTTTGGCACTTTTGAAAGCGATGCTGTGATTTTGCAAATTGGTACTCACGATTTGCTACAACCCACTAGCAGCGGCGCGGGGGTGGGAAATGACCCGCTGATGCCGAATCGCAAACCGTTATTGGCAATTCAAGAAGCGTTTCAAAGACACGTTAGCCCCCGATTGTCAAGTGTTTTGGGATCGGATTCTCCGGCTACGGGAGTGCCGGTGTCGGAATCACAACGGTTTAGGGAAAATATGCAGCGATTGGACAAAATAGTTGCTTTGGTGCGAGCTGAGAATATTCCGTTGTTTGTGTTGTATACTTGCGATCGGGCGGATTTACTGCCCGTACCGAATCAGCCGAAGTTTAAATCGCAGTTTGTCGATCGGCTAAAAGCTTTAAAAATTCCACTCATAGACACTCATGCGGCCTGGTCAAAGTTGCCGAAAACCACGGTAGAAAGTTATTTTCGGGATGGCGTGCACCCGACTCCGCAAGCCTACGAATCAATAGCTGACTTAATGTTTCAACAATTGTGTATACAGAAAAAATTAGTGGCTTGTGGCGGGAAGAAATAATATCGATTCCGGTTGTAATCATATCAAATCCGGTTGCATCAGAATGATATAGAGGACACGGCAGTGCCGTGTCCCTACCCCAAAATAATCGTAGCACGGACGAGGATTCCAGACCATCATGCTCGCGAAAAATGTAACTATCGCCCGATTAATTGTAGGGAAACGGCACGTGCAGTTTCTTGACTGTGTGTAACATTAATTCCGATGCCACCGGATTTGATATGACTACTAAAAACTGACAACGGATTGAAATTAAATATCTAAACCGATGATTCTTAAATCGGGAGGATGTTCGACCACAAACTGGTAATATAACTCTTGTTTGGCTTGCGGCGGCAGAGATATTATCCATTCTAGTATTCCCATTTCACCTGGTATTATCTTCGGATTAGTTAGAGTCGATCGCACTTTTATTTGCTCGTTGCGGCTGACTGGCAATTGCTCTTTTAGTGTCAGGTGTACCTGCACCTGTTGCAAGTTGGTCACATTTAAGCGATAAGCATAACTCGTGCGCCGCTGCTGGCTAATCAGTTTTTTGTCAACTTGTCTTTCGACTAATTCACGCTCAATTTTCAACCCTTCATCAATTCCTAAATTCAGTTTGAATTCTTCACCGGGCGAAACATTTTCTAACTGCATAGTACCGACAAAAGTGTTGTCGCGAAAGATATTTGCTTTTCCTGGTAACAGAGTTGCACCTGTCAATGGATTCACAACAACTGCTTGCAAATAGGCAAAACTGACTAAGCGTGGAACGGCAATATATTCAGGTTTAAAGGGATAATTTTCGCTGAAAATAGTCACTTTGTGCGGTGTGCCATCGCTGGGAATATTGGTATTTCCGCCTACTTGAAATGAGACAGTGCCTCCTTCTCTGGATACTTGGGCTGTAATCGTTTCAGCTTCTATGGGTTCTGATGCTGCGTCGGCTGTACCGCTTGCAGAGCCATAGGACATCCCTTCAAATACGTCTAAATAAGAGTCTGAAGAATCTGATGAAATTTGACGAGTTCGGGCTATTGACTCGGTATTTCGGAATTTGACTGTAGAGTGTAAAGTATCGATAAACCAGGGTTCTAGTTTTGGGGGCAAAGTTCCCATTCCGGGTTTGGCTGTAGATAAAGTCAGCGCTACTCCTGTCCAATCTTCGCCTGTATTTTGATTGACTTCGGCTAAGTAATTGAGATTAATTTGGTTGTTGGTAGTATTGACTCGCAAGTCATAAAGGGGTGTCCAACGGGCTCCCATGACTACATAGGAAACTTCTAGTTCAAAATTGCCGCTGCCGCTTGGTTCGATCGCAATAATGATGTTAAAACTTTTCAGGGAATGGGGAGTTTGTACTTGGTACAACTGCTGGCGCAAAGCTTCTATTTGCTTGTCTAATTCGCGCTGCTGTGTTTCGTGTTGGCCGATCGCACTTACATATTTTAGGTAATTGGTTCCTAAAAAGTTGAGCAACTCGCCTGTTTCGTTTAAACCTATCTGCTGTTTGGCGATGCCGCTGGAAAAGGAACCGACGCTTTTTTCGCTTAAACCTTGGACAAAGTTGAGTTGAATTTTTCGGGCGGTTATTTTGTCTTCTATTGCACGTTTTTGGGTTTCTAATTCTTGGATTTGTTGAGTTAATTCGGCGGTGCGATCGCCCGTAGGTTCGCTGCTAAACACTGTTTCGCTGCGTACTCCCAGCAATCGCACTGCAACTGTACCCGCACCGGTTGCTCTCACTGAGTCTGTTTCGATGGTTGCGGGGAGAGAGGCGATCGCCAATTCTGTCTCGTTTCCCGTCAGGGCTACTGTGCCGCGGCGGGTGATCAGGGCGCGATCGGTGTACACTGTAACTTCTGAAATTTGCGATTCTACTATTTTGATATTATCGCGATCGACTAAATCTGAATTAGTCATTGCTACTAATCCCTCTACGAAACTCCTTTAATGCTTCCAAAGGCGAAGCAAACAAAATGCAGCGCTTCAACAAAGATAAGTCTAACTCTGGCAGTAATTCGCTATTTGTGATTCGCTCATAACCCTGTTCTCGCAAGCGGTAAAGTTGCAGAGTTCCGTCTTCCCAAAACCAAACTTCCTGCACACCCATCAGCCGATATTTCTGAAGTTTAATCGGACTGCCGCTAGTAATCACCACCTCAATACACAAGTCAGGAACATCCTTATCTGTCCCAAAACAATAAGACAAATCTGACTGATACTCAACTTGATCTTCAACAATCTGGCTGTAAGCACCGCTGGGGAAAAACTCAATTTCCTTAACTTCAAAGTAGATCGCAAGCAATACGCCAATTATCGATTGAAACGCTTCATGAGGTTTACTAATGCCCACAATCTCTAAAACTCCTTGACAATAAAATAACCGCACTCCAGGCACATTCTCAAAACTAGCTTGAATTGCTTTGAATTGATGCCAGGTTAAGCCGCGGCAAGTGAAATGCTGCTCGGCTGCGGGAGAAACTGTGGGATTGTCTATAGTTTGAACCATGACTGTCCTGTTGATTTAAAATCGTAGCAATAATTCAATGTTAACTCAGCGGCTCGATTCCCGCCAAATCCAAAATTTGTCAAGTTTCGCGATCGGCCATTCCTCTAGAAAACTCCTCAAGTGCATCCAAAGGCGAAGCAAACAAAATGCAGCGTTTGAGCAAAGACAAGTCTAACTCAGGCAGCAATTCGCTATTTGTAATTCGCTCATAACCCTGTTCTCGGAAATGGTAAAGCTCTAGCGTGCCGTCTTCCCAAAACCAGACTTCCGGCACACCCATCAGCCGATATTTCTGAAGTTTAATCGGACTACCGCTAGTAACAACTACCTCAATACACAGATCGGGAACATCTTTTCTATTCCCTATACAATAAGATAAATCTGCCTGATACTCGACTTGACCCTCAACAATCTGGCTGTAAGCACCGCTGGGAAAAAATTGTATTCTTCTGAATTGAAAAAAACTCACCAGTAGCGCTGCTATCAGACATCTTGTTTCCTCATGAGGTTTACTAATGCCCACAATTTCTAAAACTCCTTGACAGTAAAATAAGCGTACATTCGGCACTTTCTCAAAACTAGCTTGAATTGCCTTGAATTGATGCCATGTTAAGCCGCGGCAAATAAAATGCTGTTCGGCTGCGGGGGAAATTGTGGGATTGTCTATAGTTTGAACCATGACTGTCCTGTTTATTTAAAAATGGTAGCAACAACTTAATTTTAGCTCAGCGGCTCGATTCCCGCCAAATCCAAAATTTGAGGAATCAAGTCTTCTCGCTTGACGGCCATCATGTGCACTCCTTGACACAATTGCCGCGCTAGATTGACTTGTTCGGCTGCAATTTTTATGCCTTCTTGTAAAGGTTCGGGAGATTTTGCCAAACGGTCGATCGTCTCTTGCGGTATGTTAACTCCCGGCACGTATTTCTTGATAAATTCAGCATTTTTAGCTGATTTAAACAAGAAAATTCCTGCTAAAACAGGTTTGTTGCAACCAGCAGCAATATGGTGCATAAATTTATCAAAAACTTCAAAATCTGTAATTAATTGACTCTGAAAAAACTGTGCTCCAGCTTCTAATTTTTTCTCAAATCGGCTTTGCAAACCAGACCAACTGGGACTTTGCGGATCGACAGCGGCACCGACAAATAAATCGGTAACTCCGTCTGTTAAAGCTTTGTCGTTCCAATCTTTGCCGCCGTTCATTTTTTGAATGACTTGTAACAGTCGCACTGATTCCAAATCGAATACACTTTTGGCTTTTGGATGGTCGCCGGCTTTGACTGGATCGCCCGTGAGTGCCAAGATATTATGGATGCCTAAAGCGTGGGCTCCCATGAGATCGGCTTGCAGGCCTATTTGATTGCGATCGCGACAAGCAACTTGACAAATCGGCTCTATTCCGTGCTGCAATAAAATTGCGGAAACTGCTAGGGGACACATTCGCAGCACTGCGCGGCTTCCGTCTGTGATATTAATTGCGTGAACTCGGTTTTTGAGAATTTCAGCCATTGCGATCGTGTGAGTCATATCGCCGCCTTTTGGCGGGGCAACTTCGGCGGTAATTATAAATTCTCCGGGAGTGGTGCAAGCAGTGCGAAAACGGTTCATTATTTGTTAGTTGTTATTTGTTAGTTGTTAGTTGTTAGTTGGCAGTTGTTAGTTGTTATTAGTTGGCAGTTGTTAGTTGGTAGTTGTCATTTTCAACCACTAACTAATAACAACTAACCACTAATTAATAACAACTAACCACTAACAACTAAACAGGCAAAGAATAACCGAAAGCTTTTTTAACCTTAGTTAGAGTTTGGTTGGCAATAGTTTCTGCTTGTTCTTTTCCCCGACGCAGTACAGATTCTAAATATCCCCGATCGTCCATGATGTCTTTGTATTTATCCTGAATCGGTTTCAGGGCGGTAATTGTCGTCTCTGTCAACAGGGGTTTAAAGTCACCCCAACCCATATTTTCACACTCCGTGGCAACTTCTTCCTTGGATTTGCCGGAAAGCAGGAGATAAAGTGTCAGCAAATTTCTGGCTTCCGGGCGATCGGAGTCGTCGAAAGTCAAACCCCGCACGGCATCTGTTTTGCAGCGCTTGATTTTTTTGGCGATCGTATCGGGTGAATCCAACAAATTAATTCGACTTTGTTCGGAAGGGTCTGATTTCGACATTTTGCGCGTACCGTCAGTCAAACTCATCACTCTCGCGCCGTCAGTCCGAATTAACGGTTCGGGAAGTTTTAACACTGGGTTTTCGGGTGTGCCGAATTGGTGATTTAATCTGACGACCAAATCGCGAGTGAGTTCCAAATGCTGTTTTGGTCTTCTCCCACTGGCACTTTGTCGGCATCGTAAAGTAGGATATCTGCTGCCATCAATACGGGATAATTTAGCAAGCCAGCGTTGACATTTTCGCCTTGTTTAACTGCTTTTTCTTTAAACTGAATCATATCTTCGAGCCAGTTGATCGGCGTAATACAGTTGAGCAGCCATGCTAGCTCTGTGTGTGCCGAGACGTGGGATTGCACGAAAATAGTAGAATATTCTAAATCGATGCCACAAGCTAAATAAAGAGCGGCGATCGTGTATGTGTCGGAGGCAAGGGTTGCTGGATTGTGCGGTGCGGTAATTGCGTGCAAATCGACTACGCAAAAGTAGTTTTCGTACTGATTTTGACCTTCTACCCAGTTGCGAATGGCACCGAGATAATTGCCGAGGTGTAGATTGCCTGTTGGCTGAACTCCAGAAAGGACGCGCTGTTTACCCATGAGGAAAGAAGAGAATTGAATTCACCTTTCTATATTGACACGTTATTTCGCTCTAAGATGCTGTTTGTTAAAATTCATAAAAACCTGGGGGAAGATGACTCGGCGGTTGAAACCGCATCTACACATACAAAGTCCGCGCAACGCGAGACTAAAGAATACACGAGGTTTTTAATGCGGATTATTTTTGCAACTCGGTTTAAATCCTGATCTTAAAAACCTTGCTGTTAACTGTCAACTGTTTTTCGGTTTAGTCACGCACCAAGTGATGCCGGCTGCGAAAAGGGCGATCGCGCAACTCAACAAAAACGAGAATGCAAACGGATGCAAGTGCATTACAACTGGGATTTGATGGTTTTGAACTGTCTCGAAGAGTTGGTCTGTACCGCTGGATGCTGCGATGCCGCCGGCTGCTAAGCCTACGCCGATCGCCTGTACTTTGCTTTCTAGGCGATCGTCCCGATTTTTCTCTCCGATCTCGCTCTTGCGGAGTTCGCCTTGGTTTGTGCGATCGTTCCTGGCTTGTTCTATTTCTACTATGCCGCGAATTGAGGCGATCGCCTGTTCGATTAAGTCTGTCCCGTGGCGGAAGTATCCTAAATCTCCTGCGATTTGCGATCGGAAATAAGGAGCAGTTTTTCTACTGAAATTATTTAATATAGATAGTTCTTCCTTATCAGTTCCTAGTATACCACAGATTGCCTGCAAAATGTTAGTATAATTGTTAAGATTTAGCTCAATTGTATTGTCATAATCTTCGAGTTTCCGCAGCAGGCGAGTATAAATTATGCCTTTGCTGAAGAGTTGCTTTAACTGTTCCTGAAATTCCAGCAATTGGGAGGGAGTTAATACAGTTCCTCGCGCAAATTGATCTTGCAAAACCTCCATATTTTTCTCAATGATGCGGTATTCGCGATCGAGTTCGTGGTAAATTTTGCGACTATCTTGAAAAACTTTGATAATTTTGTTGCGGTGAAATAGTAGGTCAAATATTTCTTCCTGGCAAGTATTCAAATCCTTGTCAGTTTGTTTTTTGGCTAGCAGCCAGACAAGCAAGTGGCGGTAATTCGCAATATCGGCAATTGAACCGTACTCAAAAATCGGACTGCCGAATAATTTACCTGAACAGTAGAATGTAGGTGGCGAATTGCCCTGGAATAAAGCATTGCGGCATTTATCGGCGAGGGGTTTTAGGAGTTTTAAATCATCCGATGAGTTTTCAGGAAGCCATGCGGTGATTAGGAGAGTTTGACCTAAAAAATTGTCATCGCCGTTGATAAGTAAGGCTTGATTTGGGTTGAATTCCTTGATTAAATCGACATCTACATTATCAGCCGTACCGTCTTCCGGGCAACCTATATTTAAGCAGAAAGCATAGCTATCTTGAATTTGTAGCGGTTGCACAAAACCTTCTATGGGCGGATTGCTGGTGAATCCCAGGACGACATTTGGCAGCAAATCGTTGCGGTAGCTGTGAGACTTTTGGGGGAAAACTAGATTGGGCGTTACCGTTTCATCGGTGAAGTTGGCGAGGATGTTGTCGCAGTGTTTCCACAGAGGATTATTGCTGCCCTTACTGTCATTGTGCAGTTGGAAAGCGTATAAATAAACATTGGGGGCAGAAATTTTATCACTCATATTATTGGCGCGGTGGCTAGGATTTGGGAATACGTTTTTTGAGGTTTTCGGGTAACTCTGGGTAGCGGTTTGATAATCTTTCGTTTTGTCCTTCTGTTTTCGTGGGTTGCGGCTGGAGTTTTCTCTCAGTTAAATTGATCTCATTTGATATTTCAGGATAGTCTTCACACCAATTCCCAATGGCATCGGCTACTTCCTGATTTGATGAATCCGCCATCTGGGATATCGTGTTGTTGAGATTTGCTAAAGCCTCAACCGCCCCGAATTGTTCAAATAATTCGGGTTTAGTTTCAAAGACTTGCAGGAAACCTGAAATAAACTTTTCGTCGTCTGTCATGGTTGATTTCTCCTTGAATTATAGTAAGGTTATCGTTTTCTAAATTTAGCACTAAGGTCAAAGAAACCGGGTTTCTTGCGAGAAATCTCAAGTGGAACAGAAAATCTAGGAAGAAACCCGGTTTCTGAATCCCGGTGAGTAAGCCCTCAACTCGGTGGCCAAGAAACCGGGTTTCTTGCGAGAAATCTCAAGTGGAACAGAAAATCTAGGAAGAAACCCGGTTTCTGATACCAACGCTTATTGTCCAACCGCGCAGAAAGCCGCCCAGTACATCGGGGATTGGTAAGGTTGATAATCCTGTTTGAAACCGCGCCTGTATCTGTTTTGAATTTTCTCCTTGTGTGCGCTACTCAGCAACTCCGAGGCTGCTACCCATTTTAGCAAATCTCCGACGCTTAAATCCCGTAGCCACAACTGAGACTCCCGCAAAGCCACAGACACAGCGGGCCGACTTTCTGAACCAAAAAGTTCATAAAATTTTATCATTAAAATCGCCGTAGATACATCATTGACAGCCCACAAAGTGCTGAGTACACTCGTCGCCCCGGCATAGAAAAAACCGCTAGTCAATCCGATATACTCATCTGTTGTATCCGTGGCATCGGTTAACGCTGTTTCGCAGGCAGAAAGGGCTACTAAACGGCACTTACTTAACTGCAAATCAAAGATTTCTGTCAGAGTCAGGCATTCTGCGATGTCGAAGGTTTCGCCTCGGCGGGAACGAATATAACTTTTATTCTCGGAGGGAACCCCCCCCAGCCCCCCCTTGCTAAGGGGGGGAGTTTGATTACCTTCTGTCTCTTCACTTACCAAGGGGAAATCCTCTCTTGTCTCCCCCCTTACCAAGGGGGGATTAAGGGGGGTTA
>JAJAYT010000392.1 GCA_026786085.1 Microcoleus sp. CAN_BIN18
GGCTAGGGAAGCTTGTTCAGCCTAGAAGCCCTCCCCACAAGCAGAAAATTCATCTGTTGTGGAACAGGCATCTTGCCTGTTCTTAGAAAATAGTGCAAAATGTTCGACGATCGCACATTGCACATCAGCATCAATCCGCGTTCATCTACCGTAAAAGATTTAAGATTTTCCAGCAAAACCAGCACCCCGATGACCATTTTCGTATCTAATTGTTAAGCTCTGTTGCATTTCGTTTAAATCTCCCCTTCTCACCCCACCGAAAAAGAAACTCCGTGATACCATCACAGATGAGTAAAGACTTATAGAAAAAAACTGGGGAGAAAAATTTTGACACTAAGGGTTGCAGTAGTAGGTTCAGGCCCCGCGGGTTCTTCCGCCGCCGAAACACTCGTAAAAGCAGGCATCGAAACATACCTATTCGAGCGCAAATTAGACTACGCCAAACCCTGTGGTGGGGCAATTCCCCTGTGCATGGTACAAGAATTTGACTTGCCACAAAGCATCATAGACCGCCAAGTCAGAAAAATGAAAATGATCTCCCCCTCCAATGTAGAGGTGGACATCAATATTGAAAATGCCGACGAATACATCGGTATGTGCCGCCGCGAAGTGCTTGATGGCTTCATGCGCGATCGGGCTGCTTCTTTAGGTGCAAAACTAATTAACGGTACCGTTCACACACTAGAGATTCCCGGCAACAACAAAGACCCCTACATTCTCCACTACGCCGATCACTCCAGCGGCGAAGCAATGGGAATTCAGAAAACTCTGAAAGTGGATTTGGTGATTGGGGCTGACGGTGCTAACTCACGTGTAGCCAAGGCGATCGATGCCGGTGATTACAATTATGCGATCGCCTTCCAAGAACGCATCCGCCTGCCGGAAGATAAAATGGCTTACTACCACAACTTAGCCGAAATGTACGTCGGCGATGACGTATCCACCGACTTCTACGCCTGGGTGTTCCCCAAACACGATCACGTAGCCGTCGGTACTGGCACAATGAAAGTCAATCAAGCCAGTATCAAAAAGCTGCAAGCTGGAGTTCGCGCCCGCGCTGCCAAAAGGCTCATGGGCGGTGAGATCATTAAAGTGGAAGCTCACCCCATCCCAGAACATCCGCGTCCTCGCCGGGTTGTGGGCCGAGTTGCTCTCGTAGGCGATGCCGCTGGTTATGTTACCAAGTCTTCGGGCGAAGGTATCTATTTTGCTGCGAAGTCTGGCCGGATGTGCGCCGAAACGATTGTGGAAATTTCTCAGCAGGGTACGCGGATTCCTACAGAACAGGAAATCAAGCTTTATCTGAAGCGGTGGGATAAAGCCTACGGAATTACTTACAAAGTGCTTGACATTTTGCAACGGGTGTTTTACCGTTCTGATGCGACTCGCGAAGCTTTTGTGGAAATGTGTGCCGATCGCGATGTGCAGAAACTCACATTCGATAGCTACTTGTATAAGACTGTAGTGCCGGCAAATCCTTTCGTGCAGATGAAGATTACTGCCAAAACAATTGGTAGTTTGTTGCGCGGCAATGCTTTAGCGCCTTAATTCCCGGCGGTTTATCACACTTTGTATAAAAAAGCGGGCAGTTTTCTCAACTGCTCGCTTTTTCGATCTGGTTTGTAGTGAGGACTTTAGTCCTTCTTCATTAAGATAAGAAGGACTGAAGTCCTTACTACGAACCTGTTGTCAGGACTTGAGTCTGGTTTGTAGTGAGGACTTTAGTCCTTCTTCATTAAGATAAGAAGGACTGAAGTCCTTACTACGAACCTGTGAGGACTTTAGTCCTTCTTCATTAAGATAAGAAGGACTGAAGTCCTCACTACGAACCTGTTATTAATTCAAGCTCAACTGCACTAAAGTATCGGGGGCGAGGAAGTGGGAAATGTGATATGCTCGCTCTTCTGTTTTTAGCAGGATTTTTTCGTAGAGATAGCGCGTAGCTCGATCGCCCAAACTTTCGGCTTGTCCTGCTTGACGGCGCAGCAAACCTATGATAGCTTGCTCGGCTGCTAAATCGTGTTCTAGCATTTGGCGGCAGGAATACACGCCGTCGGCTTCTGGCTCAAAACAGCACAGCTCGGCTAACTTGCTGAAGCTAGCTGCTGGTATACCGCCCAAGCCGTTCAAGCGTTCGCCCAATTCGTGGACGTTATCTTGAGCTTCTCCGTAGCTTTCTTGAAAGAATTGGTGCAAGGAGTAGAATTCTGCTCCTTCTACAACAAAATGATGTTTTTGATATTGCAGGTATAGCGCCTGAAAACTGGCTAGCAGCGCGTTCATTCCTTCACAAATTGGTGCTGTGACGGAATGTTCCAACAAAATTGGGTTTTCCGCTAAGTGACCAAATGGTCTCAATGCACTCTGAATCTGGGCCATGTGTGTTCTCCTCTCAATAGGCAGTTTTGTTGCCAATGCAATCAGTCTAGCACTCTCAATTCAGCAGTCAAGCGGGGTCTAGCGGTTTTTGAGTTCCATAGTGGAAGACTTTGTACAGTAAGAATTTTTTTTATTAAACCTATTGAGAATTATTAGCAGTTGTGTTATGATTTAAAAAGATGCTTCTATTAAATGCTTCCTGAAAATGGGGCAAATCTCCAGAAGGCAGAAAGCAGCTACGCTGAAGGCAAATTTTTTTAGGAAGGGCTTTCGAGAATCTTTGACTTTTTGCCAAAACCTAGTTTTTAACTTCTGTCTCCCATTACTCAGGGTAAAAATTAATGCAAATTATTACTGTTGTCAAACATAATGAATCCACCAGATCCAGAATTGGAAGTTTGTGAGGTTGTGCAAGTCAGTTGGCTAGACAGGTGGCAAGTTTACAAACGCTTGCAAGAATTAGAAATTCCCTGCTGGTGTGGAGTTGATCAACCTTTGCGTACCCAAATCAATACTGTTAAGCAAGCTGCTCAGCTAATCAGCGTGTTGAGACAAGTCAGCGCTTCGAGGGCCGAACTAGCCGAGTGGCTGGAGGGCTGCTGGCAAATAGGCGAAAACCAGTCATTTGAACGTAGAAGGTAGAAATAAAAATGATGCGATTTAATCATAAATACCTTCACTTCTGACGTGTTTTAGGTCAACATTGATAATTTTCACCGAACAGTTAACAAAGGAGCCACAATCATGTATACCTCTTGCAAGCAAGTTTCAGAGTTTAGCTTAGAGGGAGAAATCCTGAGCCTGATTATTGAAGATGGTTATAAATTAAAGTATTTGCGAATTTGCAGCGATCGCGGCATAGAATACCTGGTCAAGCTGTGTAAGGAATTGCGGGAATCTCTATCGTCCGTTTTGACACCTGGTTTGAGAGTTCAGGTTGCAGGCGAGAAACAGCTCAACTCGAAAAATGGGAAATTAAAACTCAAAGCCTACAGTCTGAAACTGTCTGGTAGCAACAACGATCGAGCATCGCAACCGCTAGATCCGACAAATTCACCTGTTGCCTTTGTGACATCGCCTCGCGCGATCGACAATAAGTCCATCCCCTCTGGCACAGCATCTAAAACAGCGGTAACTTCGGCTAAAACTAAAGCAAAAATATTAGTATGTCAAAAATCCGATTGCCAGAAACGCGGCGGCGCAGCAGTCTGTAAGGCTTTAGAAAATGCTTTAAATGCTCGCGGTTTAGAAGGGCAAGTTACTGTTCAAGGAACCGGATGTCTCAAACAGTGTAAAGCTGGGCCAAATATAGTTGTGATGCCAGACAAAACTCGCTACAGTCGCATCAAACCTGCTGAAATTCCAGCAATACTTGATAAACATTTTACAGATTGAAAAAGGTTATTGGTTATTGGTTATTGGTTATTGGTTATTAGCAGAAGTGTTGAATGCTTATTAAGAGGATTCTAAAAATAGATACACGAATCCTATCAACTGCTGATTTTAGCAATTAAATACGATTTCCTTAAACCAGTGAATATAGCTGATTTTCTCACACATAAAAGCCTGTAAATAC
>JAJAYT010000393.1 GCA_026786085.1 Microcoleus sp. CAN_BIN18
CTCTATAGGAAGGGGCGTGAAACTAAGTTCAGAGCCATTTATATCAGGAGGCTCAACGTCAATTTTAAGCTTGAGACAATTAGCAATATATCTCTGTACCTTCTCCTGGTCGCCTCTGTTAGCAGTCAGCAATGCAGCCATGTATTCTACAGGAAAATTTGCCTTTAAATAAGCAGTTTGATAAGTGATATAGGCATAGGCCATTGAATGGGATTTATTAAAGCAATATTCTGCGAATTGTAGCATTTGCCCGAACAACTCTTCGGCAATTCTTTGAGTGACACCATTCTTAGTTGCCCCATCAATAAATGTTTCCTTTTGCTTCTGCATTTCATCAGCCTTCTTCTTGCCCATTGCGCGACGCAGCAAGTCAGCTTGACCTAAAGAATAGCCCGCCAAATCTTGAGCCATCCGCATAATTTGCTCTTGGAAACAAAGCGTTCCATAGGTCTCTTTTAAAATTGGTTCTAACAGCGGATGGTCATATTTAACCACCTCTCTACCGTGTTTGCGATCGATAAATTGTGGAATCAAACCAGCATCCAGCGGGCCGGGACGATAAAGCGCCAGAATAGAAGAAATATCATCCAGACAGGAAGGTTTAATTTTTTTTACTACGTCCAGCATCCCCGAAGATTCTAGCTGAAAAATACCTTCTAAATCTCCTTTTTCTAAGAGTTGATAAGTCTTTTCTACATCTTCAGGCAACTTTTTAATTCGAGTAAATGTCTCTTGAGCTCTGCGTTCTATATCAGAAGGTAAGGCTTCGGCATCGATAGTTTTATTTTGCGTTTGCTTAACATACTCGACTGTTTTTTGGAGAGTTGTTAAATTTTTAAGTCCCAGAAAATCCATCTTCAGCAACCCCAAAAATTCCAAATCTTCCATGAAATATTGGGTGATTACAGCACCATTGTCATTCTTTTGCAATGGTACAATTTCATCAAGGGGTTGGGAAGAAATGACCACACCGGCCGCGTGAACGCCATAGGTTTTGTTAGTTCCTTCAATGCGAATTGCCATGTCAATCCACTGACGCACTGGAACTTCGGTGCCAGTTTCTGCATTGATACAAATTGTATTTTCGTAGTTGTCTTTAAATTCCTGTGCCGGTGTTCCATTGGAAATCATCACTTTGAGTTTTTCCGGTTTCCCCCGCGACACGGGAATCATTTTTGCCATTTCGTCCGCTTTTTTGTAGGGAATACCTAAAACTCTGGCAACATCTTTCAAGACAGCTTTTGATGTCATTCTGTTGAAAGTAATAATTTGTGCTACGCGGTCTGTACCATATTTTTCGGTGACATATTTAATCATATCGTCGCGTCTTTCTATGCAGAAATCGCTATCAATATCTGGCATAGATTTACGTTCGGGATTGAGAAATCTCTCGAACAGCAATCCGTGGTGTACGGGGTCTATGTTTGTAATGTTGAGGACGTAAGCAACTAAAGAACCGGCGGCAGAACCACGTCCTGGCCCGACGGGAATATTGTTGTCTCTGGCATATTTCATGTAGTCCCAAACTACTAAAAAATATTCAGAAAAACCCATCTGCTGAATCATTTTTAGCTCATATTCTAGTCTTTGTTTGTAGACTGGAGGAATTTCGTTTCTGGTGCGGGTTTTGAGACGTTCTAATAGTCCTAGCCAAGATATTTCTTCTACATAGGTATCGGCGGTATGTTCTGGGGGAATTGGAATTGTGGGAATCCGAGCTTCTCCTGTTAGCTCGTATCTTGATACTTTGTTTGCTACTTCTAGGGTAGTTTCGATCGCCTCTTTGATCGTTTCGTCGTCCAAATGGTCTCGAAACAGTTGCGCCATCTCGTCAGCGGACTTCAGATATTCCGTACCGCTGTAGCGCATCCGCTTTTCTTCTTCAATCAGTTTGTTAGTGTTAATGCAAAGCAAAGCATCGTGAGCTTCTACGTCGTTGCAGGAAATATAGAGAGAATCATTGGTGGCAATTATTTGAATTTTGAATTCGCGGGCAATTTTGATGATTTCAACATTAACCATCCGGTCTTCTTGGGAACCGTGGTCTTGAATTTCTATATAATAGTCTTCTCCAAATACTTCTTTATACCATTTGGCAACCTCGCGGGCAGTATCTAGCTTGTTTTGCAGAATCATTTGAGGAACTTCGCCACCCAAACAAGCGCTGGTGACAATTAAACCTTCGGAGTATTGTTTGAGTAGGTCTTTGTTGATGCAAGGACGGGCAAAAATACCTCTTTCGGGCATTCCTTTTAAATGGGAAATTGTGGTAAGTTTTACTAAGTTTTTATAACCTTGGGTGTTTTTCGCTAAGACAACTTGGTGGTATTTTCTTCTACCTCGAACTTTGACTTCGATGTCGCCGTTGACGACATACATTTCGTTGCCAATAATCGGCTTGATATTTTTATTTCGGCAAACTTTGATTAGCTCGATCGCACCATACATCACGCCGTGGTCTGTCAGGGCGATCGCGGGCATCCCCAATTCCACCGCCCGTTCAGCTAGCTGCTGTAGCTGAGACGCGCCGTCTAGCAGGCTGTAATCGCTGTGAATGTGCAAACCAACGAAGGACATAGGGATTTAAAATATAAGATTTTAGATTGTACACCATCCGGATCGACAAAGATAAAATAAAATAAAATAAAATAAAATGGGACTAGACTGTTGTTCTCTCGTAGGGTAGGCCTTGCTCACATTACTAAATATCGATCGCACTTTTACAAACTTGCTTGTTCCAAATAACCTTCCAAGTCTTTAACCCGTTCTTTTGTGACTCTGGCTCTGCAATAACCGTAGAGAGAAGGAGCCACACTACCACCCTCAAAGTGTCCTGATTCATAATCGCAAGTTTCATCTCGAAATTTAAGCCAACTGCGCTGTGCGACTATCAATCTCTGCTTTTGTTTGGTGTTGATTTTTGGCTGAAGTTGCTGATATACTTGATTGAGTTTTTTGTCTGCTGCTTGAAACTCTTGGCTGGAACACATATTCATGTCCAGTGTCGTTTGAGGGCTTTTACAGTTAGGCTGTTGGGCGAGTTGTGAGGAAGTATTGCTAGCTTTGCTGGAGAGTGAAAATCCGGCTGTCAACAAAAGTGAACTCGCTGCCAATGTTGTCCAAACAATGCTATTTTTCAAGGACTTTCTCCATTTTTAAATCTTCAATCTTCTCTGGTGCTAACTGAGCCGATCGCCAAATCCACCAAGCCGCAGCCCATAGAGTAAAATTGCCGATGAGAGTCATAGCGGCTTGCAGGGTAACGATCCATTCTAGGGCTGGGGAGTTGTCGAAATAGTGCCACGTACAGGCGCACATAGCACTAACGAGAGCGGGTAACATCCCGAAAGAAAGGGCCCACCAAGCTCGATTTTGAGTAACTTCGCCGTAAGTCCAAATTAACCAGATGGCGATAATCCACTCGACGACGCTAGAGATATGAATAATCCAGGTGGGAATTGACAAAGCGTGCATTTTTTGTATTGTGAAAACAGAGCGAACGCGGCAGAGAAAATATGTATTTAGTTGTTTAAGAAAGAATCTCTAGATCGCAACAATTAGATATTGTAATAGTTAGATTCGATCATAAACCAATAAAAGAGTAGAAATGCGAGCAATTTTGTGCGGCTATTACGGTAAAGGGAACGGCGGCGACGAAGCGCTGTTGGCATCGCTATTGCAAATGTTACCAGATGGCGTGACGCCGATCGTCCTTTCTGGCAATCCCGTCCAGACAAATCAACGGTATGGTGTAGCTGCGCGCGATCGCATGAATGCCTTTCAAGTCCTTGAAGCACTCCGCACCTCCGACGCCCTAATCTGGGGCGGCGGTAGTTTAATCCAAGACGCTACCAGCATGGTGAGCCCTTTTTATTATGGCGGTTTGATGGGATTAGCGCAGCAGATGGGCTTAAAAACTGTCGCCTGGGCCCAGGGAATTGGCCCTTTAAATCGTGAAATCACTCGCAAATTATCTCAGCGCTGTTTTGCTGGATGCACCGCCGTCAGCGTGCGCGATCAAGGCTCAGCTACTTTACTTGCAGATTGGGAAATCCCCTTTACTTTAGCACCCGATCCCGTCTGGGCTTTGGAAAATTCCCCAGTTTCCGGTTTGTGGGATTTGCCAGCGCCCAGAGTTGCGGTTTGTTTGCGATCGCACTCTACACTAACTCCTGCCCGTTTGTCAATCTTAACTCAAGCTTTAGTTGACTTTCAAAAAGCCACTCGTACCTTGATTTTGCTGCTACCTTTTCAAGCATCTCATGACTTAGAAATTGCCCAACATTTACACTCGTGCCTGCCCAAAACTAGCCGCATCCTGAGTTTAGACGATCCGAGGAAATTGAAAGGAGTGTTCCGGGGAGTCGAAATGGCGATCGGGATGCGCTATCATAGTTTAATTATGGCAGCCTCAGAAGAATGCCGCTGTTTTGCCCTCAGCTACGATCCGAAAGTTAGTCAGTTGATGGACGAGTTAGAAATGCCGGGATACTTATTATCAGAATTGCCCGAAGATCCGTATTTAATCAGCAAAACCTGGATCGAACATTATGCTAACGGCGACGCATTATCGCCAGACAGGATAAAATTCATAGTAGGGCGATCGCTCTTTCATCAAGAAGTATTGCGAGCCGCCCTTCAAGAATCCTAGTAAGAGGTAAAATACCATGACAGTCAGTATAGCCGACTTGACAATTACCTGGGAGAAATTGCCCGCCGATTTCATTTTAGACGAGGAACCAGTGGAAAATATTGACCAACCCTTATTAGCTGCCGCCTTGCGAGAAATCTTAGAAATTGCAGGCTTCATAGTAAGAGGAATATTAATTGCCCCAAATATGGGAATTTGCGCGACATTAGATAGCAAGCTAGTTATCAAAGCTCCAGATTGGTTCTATGCCCGCAACGTACAACCATTTTCTAGTCAAGAAATTCGACGCAGTTACACTCCCAACTTAGAAGGAGAAATTCCCGACATAGTGATGGAATTCTTATCAGCTACTGCTAACGAAGAATATTCTCAAATAGAAAATTATCCCCCCGGAAAATGGTATTTTTACGAGCAAATATTACGAGTGCCAATTTATGTAATATTTCAACCTGCCACAGGAATGCTAGAAATTAACCAGTTGAATTCATCAGGAATGTATGAATCACATCA
>JAJAYT010000394.1 GCA_026786085.1 Microcoleus sp. CAN_BIN18
AGTTGAGATGTATCGCTATTTGCATAGCCGCGATACAGCCGGAACATCCGAGTAAAACCGACGGTTTTTTGTCCGCGCTGCGTGTTAAAGCCGCGGTAGTAAGGGACGATACTCTCGCCGAAGTTTTCTTGATACTCTACTGAATCAATGTAAGAATCAACATCAGTCTCGAACCCTTTTGTTTGGTACAAATCTAAGTGATAGACTACTTCTGATTCGTCGTAGGGAGCGCGACCGAGCAAGTGTTTGTAGTTTAGTTCGATCGTCCGAGTTTGAAAGCTGCTGTATAAAAACTTGGTTTTGTACAGTTCCGATTTAGCTACTGCGCGCACAAATTCTCGCACTGTTAAGCTGCCATCTCGCAGGAGAGATTCAGCACTTGTCAGGCGCTCGGATTTCATCAAATAGTCGTTGCCCAACAACTGACGATAAACGGCGCGAATTACAGTTTCTACGTCGTCTTTGGTGTAGTTCGGGCGTAATTCGACCTTCGGCGCATCGCTCAATGCGGATGTTCCCAGTCTGGACGCTGCTGTGGTAATAGCCACCAGGTTTTCTCCTAAATTAATAACAAAAGTTTAAAGCTTTGTTGCACTTGAGATTTTTAGGACTAAGGCTAATATGTGTCAAAGTAGGGTGCGCAGTGCGCACCTTACCCATACACATAAGTGAGTCCTAATTTGCTTTCTGACGCTTGCAAAAAACGTCTTTACAAACTTTAAGCTGTGGTAATGCTTACCACTTTGCCGCCACGTTTGTTGATTTGTTGCAAGCGGCTCGAAAGCTGTTCGTAAGGTACGAGATACTCGGTAGTTGTCCGTCGTACTTGGGGTGCAAACTTAGCCGAACCTTGCATGGCGGTGACTCGGTAGAGTTGTCCGCGAGAACCGCCGGAAGCGCCAGCGAGAGATTGTCCGCTACCTGCGGTGTAGATGGGCGAAGCCATATTTCTCGCTACTTCCCAAGTTAACCGCGCTTGGGTTTGGTTTTGCGATCGATCGCTCGAAGCAAAACCCCGGTACAATTGAAACATCCGGTTAAAACCGACGGTTTTTTGGCCTCTTTGAGTTGCGAAACCGCGATAGTAAGGAACTACACTTTCGCCAAAGTTTTCTTGATACTCAACTGAGTCAATGTAAGAATTGATTTCAGCTTCGTAGCCTTCTGCATTGTACAAATCAACGTGGAAAGCAATTTCCGACTCGTCGTAAGGAGCGCGGCCCAACAAATGCTTGTAATTAAGCTCGATTAACCGCGTTTGCGAGTTCGGATAAAAAAACTTTTTCCGATAAGTTTCGGACTGAGCAATTGACCGCACAAAATCTCTAACTGAAATCTGTCCTTGCATCAGCAGAGATTCGGCGCTGGTAACTCGCTCGCTCGACATTAAATACTCGTTGCCGAAAACTTGGCTGTAAGAGGCGCGAATTACTGCTTTCGCATCGTCTTGCGTCCAGTGGGGGCGCAGTTCTACCTGTCCCGCTTCTTCAAATGCTTTTATTCCCAATCTTTCTGCTGCACCTAATCCTGCCATCTTCGCTTCTCCCTTTTTTGCTTTAAAAACTGAAAACTTCTAAAAAAAGTATTTGGAAAACTAGGCTAAGATCGCAGATGCCCGGAATCGTAAACAACAGTTAACACTCTAGCTAACAGCAGCTTATAATTCCGGGCATCACGCAAATCTAGCTCAGGGCGTTGATTGCGTAGTCGAGGTAGGAATTAGCTTCCACTGCGGGGTCGCCGCTCAGGCCGTGGTTGCCTTTGATGTACTTGAGGGCTTCAACGTACCAGCTAGGGGACAGTTCAAATGTCCGGTTGATTTCGTCGATGCCTGCAATCAGGTACTCATCCATTGGGCCTGTGCCGCCTGCAACTAAGCAGTAGGTCACCATGCGCAGGTAGTAGCCGATGTCGCGGGCGCACTTGGCTTTACCGGTTGGGGTAGAAGCGTAGTTAGGGCCTTGCATTTGTTGGGTGTACGGGAATTTGTTGTACACTGCTTGGGCTGCACCGTCGATCAAGCGCTGAGAATTGGCTGTCAAAGCTTTGGCTGCTTCTAAGCTGGCGGTTGCTTGGCGGAAACGACCGAAAGCTGTTTGGATTTCGGTGCTGCTCAAGAAGCGGCCTTGAGAATCGGCTGCTGTGACTGCTTCAGTCAATGGGGTCTTCATAGTTTGCTGTCTCCCTAATGTTTGCGTTTTTTTTTGTATGAATGGAATTTGTAAGAGCGATTATCGCGCTACTTGACAAATTTGGTGGCAATGGCTGGGGTTTAGCCTACTGCGGAAGCGGCGCGATCGAAGTAGCTGCCGACTTCAGACATCAGGGAGTTGCAATCTCCACGAGTTACACCGTTGGGATCGTTAGCGATCGCCAAAGCTGCTTCTTTCATTTTTTGAACGCCGGTTGCTACGGAAGCGCCGGGTGTTCCCAATGCCAAGTAGGTTTCGCGAAGGCCGTTCAAGCAACGGTCATCAAGTACGCTGGCGTCGCCTGCGAAAATCGCGTAGGTGACATAGCGCAAGATGATTTCCATGTCGCGCAAGCAAGCTGCCATGCGGCGGCTGGTGTATGCGTTGCCGCCGGGGGCGATCAACTGAGGCTGCTCAGCAAACAAGGAACGAGCTGCATTGGCAACAATGCTGGAAGCGTTGCTGGTGATGCGGTTGACTGTATCCATGCGCTTGTTGCTTTCTGCAACCATTTGGCTCAAGGCATCAAGTTGGCCTGTGGCCAAAAATTCGCCGCGAGCGTCTGCTTGGGAAACCACTTTTGTAAATGCGTCAAACATGAAAGAACTCTCCTACTTTGAGTTAATTGAGTTTGGTTGCGGTATAAAACCGTTAAGTTAAATTTGTTCAGGCCCGTAAGCCTGCAAGGGTTGAATGTTGACGCCAGCTACGAAAAGCTGGTCGGCTTGTTCTCTCCTTTTCCGCTACCTGTACTATTGTGACATTGCAGCGGACTTTTAAGAAACCTTAGAAAATTTTACACCTTTTATGAGATGCGACAAACCTTGTTAATCAGTATTTTTGTTAACTTGAGCGTGTCGTTTCAACCTTCTGATAACCTTTATACAACGCTCTCATGCGTTTGTTTATTACAAATTATTACAGGAGCTTATCCCTCTGAGAAGGTAAACCGGGGTGGGGCGAATGCGGGCAACTCTCTTCCCTGCGGTAGATGTGGGGTTGCAGCGGTCAACTGACAGTTTGATTCGATCGCCCTTTTCATTACTCTGGGCCCGCTCAGAATTTTCCCGTGGGTCGATCGCCCCTGTTGACTTTCCCCAAAAATAGAAAATTATTAAGAAAAATTACATTAATTAAATTTTTGGGAAAAAGATGCAGCCAGAAGCAAGGGAAATGATCGGGATTCAGTCCGATCGAGAATGCCAGCAGAATTGGGTGTGGGTAGAATCGAACGGATTGGTTGGGCGATCGGCAAAACCTCAGCTTTGTACCCAAATATCACGATTTAAAGACAAAACTCAGCCGTTGGGGCCTTGGTTAAAAGCCGAAGAAATGGCTAATTTTTAGTTAAGGTGGATAAGTGCTGTCAGCGGTAGGTCTACAAACGGGGCGATCGAGCCGCCAGACGTAGTGAGGTGAAAAAAGCTTCCTGCTCTCTTGGCATCGAACCGGGGCCCAATAGGAGTCTCAAGTTAAACAGTTTTTTATTCAGAACTCAAAACTAAAAACTCTTTCACTGCCATCAGCCACATCCATCGGCTGTAGCTGTTCGGCCGCAGTCCCCTAATTGCCCTATGCTCGATCGTAATTTATGTCTTTAAATTCTCCCTCTTCTTGGCACACCGTAGCAATTGACAAAACTCTCCAGCAGCTCAGCAGCAACAAAGACGCTGGCTTGAGCAGCCAACAGGTGTCAGAACGCTTGCAGCAATACGGCACCAACGAACTCGAAGAAACAGGAGGCCGCAGTTCTTGGTCGATTTTTGTCGATCAGTTCACCAACATCATGTTGATAATGCTGATGTTTGTGGCAGTGATTTCTGGATTCTTAGACATCAAGTCGAATACTTTTCCCAAAGATGCGATCGCCATTTTTGCGATCGTAGTGCTCAACGGCATTCTCGGCTATTTCCAAGAGAAAAGTGCTGAAAAAGCCCTCGCAGCCCTCAAAAACCTCTCTTCTCCCCTAGTCAGAGTCATACGGGACGGCAAAACTTCGGAAATAGCAGCTAAGGAACTCGTACCCGGAGACGTGATGCTGTTAGAGGCTGGGGTAAAAATCGCAGCAGATGGACGCTTGCTCGAAGCTTCCAATCTGCAAGTCAGAGAATCTGCTTTGACAGGAGAAGCGCTCGCCTCTACCAAGCAAGCTAATCTAGAACTTCCCGAAGATGCTTCCTTGGGCGATCGACTTAACTTGATTTTTCAGGGCACAGAAGTTGTTCAGGGACGCGCTAAGGCGATCGTCACCAACACCGGAATGCAAACTGAAATTGGCAAAATTGCCGCCATGCTTCAGTCAGTAGAAACCGAACCGACTCCCCTGCAACAACGGATGAGCCAGTTGGGAAATGTTCTAGTTTCCGGTGCCCTAGCCTTAGTCGCAGTTGTTGTAATTGGCGGCATGATCACCTTCAAGAACGGCGGCATCGGGTTCGATACGAGCAGATTTGAAGAACTGTTAGAAGTTTCTCTCAGCATGGCAGTGGCTGTGGTTCCCGAAGGACTTCCCGCAGTTGTGACAGTTACTTTGGCACTCGGAACTAGGCGGATGGTGAAGCGAAACGCCCTAATTCGTAAACTGCCAGCGGTCGAAACTTTGGGCTCGGTAACAACCATTTGTTCCGACAAAACAGGCACTCTGACCCAAAATAAAATGGTAGTTCAGCTAGTGTCTACGGGCGACTGTACTGTCGCCGTCGGAGGCGAAGGTTATGCCCCGATCGGAGATTTTACCGATCGCCATACCTCGGCCCAAATTACTAATTTAGAGGAATATCCCGAACTCGAATCTTTATTAATTGCCTGTGCAGTTTGCAACGATGCAGTATTGCAGCATGAAGAGCAAGAATGGAAGATTTTGGGCGATCCTACGGAGGGAGCTCTGCTTTCTTTAGCGGGAAAAGCAGGCATTTATAAGGAACAACAGTCTCAATTGCTGCAACGCACGGCGGAATTTCCTTTTTCTTCCGAACGCAAGCGGATGAGTGTGATTTGCGAAGTGCCGGGACATTCGGGACATTCGGGATTTCCCTCGGACAAAGGACAGCAGCAGAATTATTTGATGCTGACCAAAGGTTCTCCAGAGTTGACTTTGGAACGCTGCCAAGGGATTATAGTTGGCGATCGAGTTGAACCTTTAACTCAGGAAATGCGCGATCGTATCCTCGTCGAAAACAACAACATGGCAAGCGGCGGTTTGCGAGTCCTGGGGTTTGCCTACAAAATCTGGGAAAACGTGCCGCCCGAAGGTTCCGAGGAAACCAGCGAACAAGAGATGATTTGGCTGGGACTCGTCAGTATGCTGGATGCGCCGCGCCCGGAAGTGCGCGAAGCCGTGGTGAAATGCCGCGATGCAGGCATTCGGGTGGTGATGATTACAGGAGACCACCAATTGACTGCACAGGCGATCGCCTATGATTTAGGTATTGCTTCCTTGGGCGATCGAGTTCTCACCGGTCAAGAATTAGAAAAGCTCAGCCAAGAAGACCTCAAACTGCAAGTCAAACACGTTAGCGTTTACGCCCGCGTCTCCCCCGAACACAAATTACGCATTGTTCAAGCTTTGCAAAGTTTAGGCGAATTTGTCGCAATGACCGGCGACGGCGTTAACGATGCGCCCGCCTTAAAACAAGCCGATATCGGCATCGCAATGGGCATTACCGGCACCGATGTCAGCAAAGAAGCTAGCGATATGGTGCTCCTCGACGACAACTTCGCAACTATTGTCGCCGCCGCCGAAGAAGGGCGAGTGGTTTATACCAACATTCGTCGGTTTATTAAGTACATTTTGGGCAGTAATATTGGCGAAGTTTTGACAATTGCCGCCGCACTTTTAATGGGTTTGGGAGGAGTGCCGCTAACTCCGCTGCAAATTTTGTGGATGAACTTAGTCACAGATGGCGTTCCCGCTTTGGCCTTGGCCGTGGAACCGGGGGAACCGAATGTGATGAAAAAGCCTCCTTTTAGTCCGCGAGAAAGTATTTTTGCGCGGGGTTTGGGTTCTTACATGGTGCGGATTGGGATTATTTTTGCAATTTTGACGATCGCGATGATGTCCTGGGCTTACGGATATACTCACGCTCCGGGACACAGGAATCCAGAGGCTTGGAAAACAATGGTGTTTACAACACTGTGTTTAGCACAAATGGGTCACGCGATCGCAATTAGGTCTAACACCCAGCTAACGATCGAATTAGACCCCCGCACTAATATTTTTGTTTGGGGAGCTGTGATTGTTACTACTGGTTTGCAATTGATGTTGATTTATGTTCCGCCGCTGAGAGCATTTTTTGGCACTCACTATTTGTCGCCCTTTGAATTACTGGTTTGCTTTGGTTTCAGTGCCCTAATGTTTGTCTGGATTGAAATGGAAAAACTGTTTGTACGTTTGTACAAAGCTCGGAAATAGTATTCTCAGCCGATATTAGGTTTGATCGTGCGGACTTTAGTCCGCAAAGTCAGAGGACTAAAGTCCGAACGATCAAACATCTCCTTGTAGGTTCGTAGTGAGGACTTCAGTCCGCATTCATGACTAGGACTAAAGTCCTCACTACAAACATCTGATTACCAATTACCAATATGTATTTGAAAACACTGCACCTACGGCAGTTTCGGAACTACTTAGATCAAAAGGTAACGTTTGACGCTCCCAAAACAATCTTAGTAGGAAATAACGCCCAAGGCAAATCTAACTTGTTAGAAGCGGTAGAGTTGCTTTCGACATTAAAAAGCCACAGAGTATCGCGCGATCGCGATTTAATCCTCGACTCAAAGCCGATCGCCCAAATAGATGCTACACTAGAACGTCAAACCGGAGCGATCGACCTATCCTTGACTCTGCGATCCCAGGCGCGCCGCACCTGCAAGCTCAACGGCGAACCACTACGCCGCCATTTAGACTTCTTGAGCGTCATCAATGTGGTACAGTTTTCCTGTTTGGATTTGGACTTAGTGCGCGGCGGGCCAGAAGGTAGGCGCAATTGGATCGATCGGCTAGTCATCCAGTTAGAACCGATTTACGCTCACATTTTGCAGCAGTACAACCAAATTTTGCGCCAGCGAAACGCTCTGCTGAAACAGTCTAGAGAAGTCAGGAAAGCAGAATTTTCCGAGACTTTTGACAAAATGCGATTTATCGGATCTGAAACTCCCGAAGACCAAAATATCGCAGAATTCCCAATCCCCAATTCCCAATCCCCCATTCCCAGTTCCGAATTAGCCTTGTGGGATGCGCAGTTGGCGACAGCCGGGGCTCGTGTGATCCGCAGGCGCGATCGAATTTTGGAGCGTTTGATGCCTTTAGCTCGAAATTGGCACGGTTCAATTAGCGGTTCAGCAGAGATTTTAGATGTCAAATACGATGCTAATATTGAAGTAGGCCCAGAATTAATTGCTAAAGACAATCTCGAAGGAGTGCGACAAGCATTTTTAGAGAAAATTCAACAAAGGGCGATCGCCGAAAAGTTTCAAGGAACCACCTTAGTCGGCCCGCACCGCGATGATATTATATTTACAATTAACAACACCCCAGCGCGTCAATACGCCTCCCAAGGCCAGCAACGAACTCTCGTATTAGCATTAAAATTAGCCGAATTGCAGCTTATAGAAGAAGTCGTTGGCGAAGCACCTTTACTCTTACTCGACGACGTACTTGCAGAACTCGATTTAAGCCGCCAAAATCAACTTTTAGAAACAATTCAAGAACGATTTCAAACACTGATTACTACCACTCACTTAGGCGCTTTTGACAGTCAGTGGCTGCGCCAAACCCAAATTCTCTCCGTGGCTTCTGGACAAATCAATCAAGTTTAGATTTGAATGTTGATATTAATAAATTATATTATGTCCGCTTACTTAGTCCTCATAAAAACAGTTTGTAGTGAGGACTTTAGTCCGCATCCGTCAGAGGACTAAAGTCCTCACTACGAACCAATTTGATTGCGATCATTCGAGCCGATATGATATCAATCCATGTGAGATTGACAAATTTTACTTTTCATGGTATTGCTGCAAAAAATAATGAAAATTTGACATTATTAGCTCAATTCGAGATAGGATAAAGGTTAATTTTGATTGCCGCTTTCGCTTCCATTTTTCTAAACCTTATGAAGCATTACATTTCCCGTCTGTTAGCCCTCGTATTAGTTGTTGTCATCGGCGTAGCGGGCTGTACCAATGTTCCCGCCACTCTGAGTGGAAATTACGGCCAAGACACATTAGCATTAGTCAAAAGCTTGAGAACAGCGCTCACTTTGCCAGAGGGCGCGCCCGAAAAAGCAGCCGCTCAAGCCGCTGCTCGTTCAAGTATCAACGATTTTTTTGCTGCATACCGCCGCGATCCCGCTCTTACTAAGCTCGCATCTTTCACGACAATGCGCACCGCATTAAACTCTTTGGCTGGACATTACAGTTCCTATCCCAATCGTCCCGTTCCTGAAAAGTTGAAAAAGCGTCTTGAGTCCGAATTTCAGCAGGTAGAATCTGCTCTCACCAGAGGATCTTAATCTCAAAATTTAGGGATAAAAGATAAATTTGTATAATTGATCTTTGCATCCTTAACATTTGAGTGTTAACAATTTTTAGTAGAAATATCAACTGTTTTTAGCGCCCACTATACCCAGGCGCTTTTTTGCTGCATTTAGTGAGAAAATACTAAAAAATTGAACAGGATATGATACCAAGTCCGGCTTTTTTACCCCCTTTACTCTTTAGTCCGCGGAGGCGGACTTCGTTTGTATAGCAGCGGTTTCAACCGCCGAGTCTTATCCTTATTCGATCGCACAGAATCTAAATTCCCGCCAGACAGAATTTGCATTGTGCGATCGACTTGTGCCATAACTAGGTCAACCGATTTTAGATTTTAGATTTTAGATTTTAGATTTACTCCACAGATTAATCTGGGAGATTTAACTTTAATCTACAATTAGGGATCTCCACAACTTAATCAGGGGGCTTGCACCCGTTGTTGGGCGGGTTAAACCGAAAAAAAGTAGAAAATTTGTAGCTGTTTGTTAAGTGCGATCGCCGGATTGGCGATCGCCACCCAATTAAAACTAGAAAACCAAATTTAATTATCCCATGAAAATTGCACCAACTCGCATCGCCCAATTGCCACATCAGCGACGCTGTTTAAGTGCGGTAACTGCTGTTTTAACCAGTAGCTTCATCAGCCAGCTTATTTGGCCATTTATTGAAAATCAACCAGCCTTTGCCAAAACATCAGCCTATTGCCAATTATCCAAAGAGCAGGTAAATCAAAAAGAAGACTTGCGCC
Source organism: Microcoleus sp. CAN_BIN18 (assembly GCA_026786085.1). Lineage (GTDB taxonomy): Bacteria > Cyanobacteriota > Cyanobacteriia > Cyanobacteriales > Microcoleaceae > Microcoleus. The sequence continues at coordinate 9,469 of JAJAYT010000394.1, forward strand.
GCGCCGCCCTATCAGGAAAACCGGAATCTCAACAAGTATACTTTGCCGTTTTGAGCAAACACGCGCGGGAAATCGCAGAATGTCGCCAAAAAACTTGGCCCGAAACCCAAGCAGTTTGGCTGCGTTTATATCCCTGCGATGTCAGGCCCGGAGAAATCGATCGCGTATTAGACAAAGTTGTGAATAAAGGCTACAATCAAGTCTACGTCGAAGTGTTTTACGATGGTCAAGTGCTACTCCCAGCAGCAGATAATCCGACTGTTTGGCCTTCTGTTGTCAGAAATCGTGGCTACGAGAAAGACGACTTGTTGGAAAAGGCGATCGCCAAAGGCAAACAGCGAGGTTTAAAAGTATACGCCTGGTTATTTAGCATGAACTTTGGCTATACCTATTCTCAGCGTTCCGACAGACAGCAAACCCTCGCCCGCAACGGTAAAAATCAGACAAGTTTAACAGTAATTCAAGACGCAGGTTTAGACGACCAAACTGGAGAAAGTCACGCCACACACGCCTTTGTTGACCCCTACAATCCGCAAGCAAAGCAAGACTATTCTTTATTGGTGAATCAAATAGTCAAACGCAGGCCGCAAGGAATGTTATTCGACTACATTCGCTATGTAAGGGGCGTCGGGCCGGCTTCCGTTGCTACCAAAGTTCAAGACTTGTGGATTTACGGTTCAGCATCACAGCAAATACTTTTGCAGCGAGCTAACAATCAGCAAGGGCGAGATTTAATTCAGCGATATTTGACTAAAGGATTTATCAACACTAATGATGTTCAAGCAGTAGTCAAACAATATCCGACCGAGCTAGAACCTCTTTGGCAGGGACGAATTCCCCGCCCAATGCCGATAGCAACTCCAGCTTCTCGAAAGGAGAATCCTACATCAAAAGCAGCTTCAAAAACTCCCGCTACTAATAACAAGCCAAAAACTCCAACACCCACGCGACCACTTCCCGACACTGGCACTCTGCAAAAAGACCTCTGGCAACTGAGTATTGGTCACGCAGTCCAAGGCATTTTAGATTTTTTCGGAATGGCAACTCAACCTGCTCAAAGGATGGGAATTCCTGTAGGAGCGGTGTTTTTTCCAAATGGAAATCAAAAGATCAATCAAGGGGGATTTGATTCGAGATTGCAGCCTTGGGATAGGTTTCCTGCTTCCGTAGAATTCCACGCGATGTCTTACGGAAATTGCGGGAATGTAAGCTGTATTGTGCCACAGGTGCAGCGGACGTTGAGTTTAGCACCTCGGGGAGCAAAAATCATTCCGGCGATCGCCGGAGATTGGGGAAAATCTCTAAAAAATCGGCCGTCTTTGGAAATACAAATGCAGGTAATTCGCTCTGCAACGCCGCAAATTAATGCGGTGAGCCATTTCTCTTTTGGATGGCAAGAACCGGAGGATGAAAGGGCGCGGCAAACTTGTAGGTTGTAGATAGTTGTAGGTTGTAGAGATGCGATTTGTAGCGTCTCTACAAAATCGGATTTGTAAAGGTGGCTAACTGTTGGACAAACTCTTGATGTACATCACTTTTTAATCCGGTTTGAAGAGTAGCGATCGCACTTGACATATCCCCCTCCAAGAGTGCTGAGACTGCCAGCCACAACCCCGGAAAAACTCGGCTGCGGATAATTCCTTCAGTATCGGGGAGCAGAGCAATATATTCTTCTTCTTGCAAGGAAAACCAATCGATCCGGCGATCGATTACTTGCAAAACCAGATATTCTTTCACCTGATTGGGACGGTAAATTAGACAGGGCTATAAGCTGTTCCGCATCTAAATTGTATTTTTTTTGCAGGCGAGACACCCCACAAGAATTTCATCAAACTTGACTATACAGTTTAAATGCACAACAGCTTGTTCTTATAAGTCAGACAAAAAATACTTCGATCTGTGCCTAACATATCAGACAAATAAATTCAGTAGTTTTAAGACTAATTATCTAAAATAAATGCTGTCGAAAATAAGTAGCAAATTAGTAAGAAAGTGGGCGTTAAAAACCTTAATTATAATCGGAACTCTCGCCCTAATTTTCCTGGTTTCTGAAAGCCGACAAACTGCCAGATCAAATTCGTTAGCGCAGCCATTTAACAGGATCGCCCAAATCTCCCCTTTTGAAAATCCGCCACCAAATCTCCTCAAACCGCCCAAATCAAAAACACCTTATTCTCCCCCAGCAACTCCCATACCGAAGCCTCCCCAACCACCTTTAGTTTTCGCACCGCCGGCGCAATTTCGCAGTCAAATTGTTTATAAAGCAAGTATCAGCGACTCCAAAGTTATCGCCCTCACCTTTGACGATGGCCCTACCCCGGAAACTTTGAAAATATTAGCAATTTTGCAGAAACATAACGCGGTAGCTACATTCTTTTGTTTGGGGAAAAATTTGATAGAGAATCCCGAAATTGCTAAGCGAGTTGTGCAAGCGGGAAATGCGATCGGCAACCATACTTGGCATCACTATTCTCACAATGTTACCGAAAAAACAGCATCGGATGAAATTGATAATACTGGCGTGCACATTTATCGATCGAGTGGGGCAAAAAGTTTCTTGTTTCGTCCCCCCGGCGGCCGATTAAATAACGGCTTTGCAGATTATGCCAAAAAGAAGAATTACGTAGTTGTCATGTGGTCGATCGACCCCAAAGACTTTTCGCAACCACCGGCGGCTGCTATAACCCGCACTGTGCTGTCTCAAGCGACATCGGGGGCGATCGTATTGTTGCACGACGGCGGGGGCGATCGCCAGCAAACAGTCGAGGCTGTATCTGTAATCATTCCCAAACTCAAACAACAGGGATACCGTTTTGTTACCGTGCCGCAATTGCTGCAAATGCAAGCAGCCCAAAAACAGCAAAATGGCGATCGGAAACCTAAATAAATTACGCTGCATACAAGTTATGAAATGTCAAAAAATATCTGTATAAATACCAAAATGCAGAAAAATTGCTGTAGAATAGGACTGTAGTCATATAAAAATCAAACAATGACACCAACACTCGCAGCTAAAGATATAAACATTCGCTACTTGATAGACAACTTCGGTCTTCAGCTAGCAGAAGATGAGGAATTTTTTAGAGAATTTCAAGAAAATTTACCAGAAATCACTGACTTAGAAAAACAATTGCTAGATAGACTGAAAGCCGGATTTATCAATTTACTTACATATCCACCATTACTGGAAAATGTAGTTAAGCTGTCAGTAGTGGGGCCTCTGTTGTTTATTGCCGGCTTTTACCTGTCTCCTTTTCATGTAAAAGCTGAAAAATCAATTCAAATTCAAGAAGAAGATGATGGTGTAATCATCGAAGGCAGACTAGATGTTTTACTTTTAAAAGACCAATTTTGGGTAATGGTAATTGAGTCAAAAAAAGCAGCTTTTTCGATTGAAGAAGGACTGGGACAACTCCTGGCTTATATGTGGGCTAGTCCTTATCCAGAAAAACCTACTTTTGGGATGATTACTACTGGCGGTAACTTTATTTTTCTTAAGTTGGTTAGAGGGGAAACTCCACGTTATGCTTTGTCAGAGCAATTTTCAATTCGTAGACGCGACAATGAACTGTACAGTGTTTTGCAGATATTCAAACGCCTGAGTCAACTAGCTTAAAATAGTACATTGTGGTGAAAATTATGGCGCAAAAACTTCAAGCAAGAGACATCAACCTCCGCTATTTAATCGATAACTTCGGCTTGCAGCGAGTTCGCAACAGCGAATTTTTCCGAGAATGGCAAGAAAACTTACCCGAAGTAACAGACTCAGAAAAACAATTGCTCGATCGCGTCCAAGACATATACTTCAACTTGGTAGACACCCCGCCTGTATTGGAAAATGCAGTCAAGCTAACAATTATCAGCCCCATTTTGTTTATTGCCGGTCTGTATGAGTCTCCTTTTCAAGTCAAAGCCGAAAAGTCGATCGCGATTCAAGAAGAAGACGAAGGCAGAATCATCGAAGGCAGAATAGATATCTTAATTATGAAAGCCAACTTGTGGGTGACAGTAATTGAATCCAAACAACTTTCGTTTTCAACTGACGAAGCACTTGCCCAACTCCTGACATATATGCTCGCAGATCCCGATCCCGAAACTCCTACTTTTGGAATGATTTCCACAGGTGCTAACTTCTCTTTTGTCAAGTTAGTCAGAGGCGAAATAGCGCAGTATGCCTTATCTCCAGAATTCGTAATCCGCAATCCCGGCAATGAATTGTACCGCGTTTTGCAGATTTTAAAACGCCTGAGTCAACTGCCAGACTAGCAAGAAAAGTCATTTTTAGTTATCATTAAAAAATGACAATATTTCATATCATATCCAAAGAAAATTACTACAATCACAAAGGTTTGTAGTGAGGACTTTAGTCCGCATAAATCAGAGGACTAAAG
>JAJAYT010000395.1 GCA_026786085.1 Microcoleus sp. CAN_BIN18
AAACCATCCAGCTCAATCTGCCTTGCTGCTTGTTTGATTTCGGGGCTGGCGAAAGGAGTTGAGGAAAAACTTTTCAGAAATAAAGATAAGTTGGAAAACATTAAAGTTAAAATTACCGAAGTAGCGATTAGCAGAATTTCTCGGTCTCTCATAATTAGAAGGAAGAAGGAAGAAGGAAGAAGGAAGAAGGAAGAAAGAAGAAGGAAGAAGGGAAGAAGATATAGACAACAATCTTTTTAGCGATCCGTATTTTACGTTTAATTAGGTCAATTTACTTGTTTATTAAAAATTAAAGTATATAAAAGGTGGGACGGTACTTGGCCCCAGCATCAAGATAGCATACACGAACAGCGAAACTAAGACAACCCGAACGAAAATGTTTTTTAAGGAAAATACGGTTTGTAATACCTGGGAAATGCGATCGCCCCACAGGTTGATTGCGCCAATGACTCCCATGACTAGATACAATTGCCAAAAGTTGAATTGAACAGTTGCAGCCGAAAAACGAAAGATTCCTTGAAAAAACCCGATCGCAGTTTCCCAGTTGGGAGTGCCGAAAAATACCCAGCTACAGGTAACAAAACTAAATGTTAACAACCAACTGCAAAATTGCGCAAATCTGGGAAAGCGATAGTCTAATTTGACGTGGATAGCCTGGGGAACATCTTTACATAGATGGTTGACAACTAATCCTAAACCGTGAATTGCTCCCCAAATGATAAAGTTTAAACCTGCGCCGTGCCAAAATCCGCCGATCGCCATTGTCATCAGTAAATTTACGTACTTCCGCAACTTGCCGTATTTATTGCCACCCAAGGGGAAGTAAACGTAGTCCCTCAACCACTCGGAAAGACTGATGTGCCACCTTTTCCAAAATTCTTGCAAACTGAGCGATCGATATGGCATATTAAAATTGGCGATCGGTTTGAAACCCAGCAAGCAAGAGATGCCGTTTGCGAGATCGGAGTAACCGCTGAAATCTACATAAATTAAACAGGAATAGGAAATTGCTGCGAGAATCAAATCGATGCTGCTGTACTGTTGAGGAACTTTGAAGGGTAGTTGAGTGAAGTTAAACAAAAAGCTCGATAAAGTATATTTTTTGAAGAGTCCAGACAAAATTAAAACGATAACTTCTTCGATTTGATAGTCGTATTTTTTGGATGAATTTAGCTGCGTGTAAAATTCGTGAGGCCGAGAAATTGGCCCGGAGGCAATTTGAGGGAAGTAGGTAATGTAGGTGGCGTAGTCTACAAATTTTGGACAGGGGATTTTGTGTTGGTAGCAGTCGATTAAATGGGAAATCATTCTAAATGTGTAGAATGATACGCCGACAGGGGCGATTATTTGCAGAACTTGAAAGCTAGCTGGAATTTGTAGCTGGTTAAGTACGTCAAATAAGGAAGTTACAAAGAAGTTGCAATATTTAAAGATGCCGAGGTTGGCTATGTTGAAAATTATGCCGGAGATTAAAGCAAGTTTTTTATATCTACCGTTGCAAACAGCCCGGAGAATGATATAATTGTAAGCAGTACCTAAAACTAACAGCAAGAGAAAGTCGAAACTCCAAAAGGAGTAAAATAATAAACTGGAAATTAGCAAGACGATTTTATATAAACCGACTTGGGACTTCAAGGAGATAATTATGCTAAAAATAATTAGAAAAAATACTAGAAATTGGTAAGTTGGAAATAGCATAAATCTCAGAAAATCAAAGAATATTATGGAAATATATAAATGTTAAATATACCAATCAAAAGGTTCGTAGTGAGGACTTTAGTCCGCAATAAGAAGGACTAAAGTCCTCACTACGAACCTCTAGGGGAATGGCGACTTTCTGGAGTAGTTTAGAGAATGGGGAACTACTGTATTTTCATAAGTTCGATCGCGCGATCGGGGCGTACTACACAAAATTTTGCAGTGGATTGCGGACTGCAAGCTTTTGCAAGAACTCAATTCGGGTGCAAATTCTGTTGGGTTAACCGCACTCATAGATTCACACATCGTGTTTAAAGATTATGATGGTTGTAAGACGATATATTAACGGATAACAACAGGAATCCCCTTGATTGCGAGGAACCATGCAGCCAACAGACCCTAGCAAATTTACCGATGAAGCCTGGGAATCCATTGTAAAATCCCAGGATGTAGCCCGCCGCTTTGCCAATCAGCAGCTAGAGGTTGAACATTTGGCGATCGCCATTCTAGAACAGCTTGGCTTAGCAAACACCATTCTCAGCTTGGCTGGCATAGATGTCGTCCGCTTTGCTCAACAGTTAGAAGCCTTTGCCAAACGACAGCCCAGAGTAACCAACGCTGACCAACTATACCTCGGTCGTGGCTTAGATGTGATGTTAGATGTTGCCGAAACCACCAGAGTGACTTGGCAAGATAATTTTATCGCCGTTGAACATTTATTAATTGGCTTACTAGAAGATGAACGAGTTGGTAGGCGTTTGTTGACAAGGGGCGATGGCCCACCTGGCCGCCCTGGTTACGATCGCAAACCCGCAGCCGGTACGATCGATCGCCCAAAACTCGAAGAAGCAATCAAATCTGCCCGCGCTACTGCGAAAGTCACAGAAAAAAGTTCCGAAACCAGCAAACCCAGTCGCACTAACGCTAAAGCCCCAGATCGAGATGGGGAAGCTAGCAGCGACGCGCTGAGTAAATACGGCCGCGATTTGACAGAAGCCGCCAAAGCCGGCAAACTTGACCCCGTAATCGGCCGCGATGAGGAAATTCGGCGAGTAGTGCAAGTTCTTTCCCGTCGCCAAAAAAACAATCCGGTGTTAATTGGCGATCCCGGAGTTGGCAAAACGGCGATCGCCGAAGGTTTGGCCCAGCGAATTGTCAACGGCGACGTGCCGGAATCTTTGAAAAACCGCCAACTATTCAGCCTAGACATGGGCAGTTTAATTGCTGGGGCAAAGTTCCGGGGTGAATTTGAAGAACGATTGCGATCGGTATTGCGAGAAGTCATCGATTCCGACGGGCAAATTGTCCTATTTATTGACGAATTGCACACAGTTGTCGGCACAGGTGGCGGCGGAAGTTCCGGTTCGGGAATGGATGCCGGAAATTTGTTGAAACCGATGTTAGCCAGAGGCGAATTGCGCTGCATCGGTGCCACAACTCTTGATGAATTCCGCAAGAATATTGAAAAAGATCCGGCACTAGAACGCCGTTTTCAACAAGTATTTGTCGGCGAACCTAGCGTTGAAGATACTATTTCCATTTTGCGGGGACTGAAAGACCGTTACGAACGCCACCACGGGGTGAAAATTACTGATTCGGCCTTGGTAGCTGCTGCAACTTTGTCTTTTCGCTATATTTCCGATCGCTTTTTGCCCGATAAGGCGATCGACCTTGTAGATGAAGCGGCCGCCCACTTGAAAATGGAAATTACCTCTAAACCCGTCGAATTGGAGGTAATCGACCGTCGGGTGATGCAGTTGGAAATGGAAAAATTGTCGATCGAAGGTGAGGAAAAAGGCGCTCAATCGCCGGGGATTAGCCCCCGCATCGAACGCATCAAAACTGAAATTGACATTTTAAAAGTCAAGCAGGAAAAACTGTCGTCTCAGTGGCTGGGCGAAAAGCAGTTATTGGATGGCATCAATAAATTAAAAGCAGAAGAAGACCAACTGCGAGTCCAAATCGAACAAGCCGAAAGAGCTTACGATTTGAATAAAGCCGCGCAGTTGAAATACGGTAAATTGGAGACTGCGGTGCGCGATCGCGAAGCCAAGGAAGCGGATCTTTTGAAACAGCAAGCTCAAGGTTCTTCCCTACTGCGGGAAAAAGTTACTGAGGGCGACATTGCGGAAATTGTGGCTAAATGGACGGGAATTCCGGTCAATCGGTTGTTAGAATCGGAACGCCAAAAATTGCTGCAATTGGAAAGCCATTTGCACAAGAAAGTCATTGGTCAAGAAGAGGCTGTAACGGCGGTTGCTGCGGCGATTCGGCGGGCGCGGGCGGGGATGAAAGATCCGGGAAGACCGATCGGCTCTTTCTTGTTTATGGGCCCCACTGGTGTCGGCAAAACCGAGTTAGCGCGGGCGTTGGCTGAGTTTATGTTTGACAGCGATGATGCGATTATCCGCATCGATATGTCAGAATATATGGAGAAGCAAAACGTCTCCCGATTAGTCGGAGCTCCCCCGGGATATGTCGGTTACGACGAAGGCGGACAACTTTCCGAAGCAGTGCGGAGACGCCCTTATTCGGTGGTGCTATTTGATGAAGTGGAAAAGGCACACCCGGATGTATTTAACATTTTGCTGCAAGTGTTGGATGATGGCAGAATTACCGATTCTCAGGGTCGAGTCGTTGACTTTAAAAATACCGTAATTGTGATGACTAGCAATATCGGCAGCGACCACATTTTGGAAGTGTTTGCTAAGAAGGGAAAAACTGCAAAAAAACCCGCAACTCGCAAGCACGAATCGAAGGAGGTGTCAATTCCCAAGACAGATTATAAAGTTGATGATGATGGCACGGTTGAGGTGTCAGCCCAGCGAGTTTCTGATGCTGTGAGTTCTGCAAGTGTTCAGGAACCTGAAAGTTTACCGACTCAAGAACGGGAGACAGACCAAGAGTACGAGCAAATGTTGAAACGGGTGATGACAGCTTTGCGATCGCACTTCCGGCCGGAGTTTCTTCAGCGGGTAGACGAAATAATTTTGTTCCACACGTTGAGCAAGATCGAATTGCGGCAAATAGTCACCATTCAAGTGAAGCGGATCGAGCGGTTGTTGGCGGAGCAGAAAATCACTTTGGAACTGTCGGATGCGGCGAAAAACCATATCACAGATGTTGGTTATGACCCAGTTTATGGCGCTCGTCCCTTGAAACGCGCCATCCAGCGGGAGTTGGAAAACCCGCTGGCTAATAAGATTCTGGAAAATGCGTTTGTCGAAGGTGACACAATTGCGATCGACTGTGTAAATAACAGTTTGCAATTTCGCAAAAAAGACCTTATCCCCGCGCTAGTAGGTAACAGTTTGTAGCTGCATTTAGGAACAGGCTTTCTGGCCATTGGTGTCAACTTAACTTCAAAGGTACTCAGAGACTGCTGTCTGGCGATTCAGCGTCGATCTCCCTGGCACACCCCTTAAGAAGGGGGGGATAAGAATCTTCTCAAAGTCCCCCTTCTTAAGGGGGATTTAGGGGGATCTGGCCTAGGCTATCAACGAGAGATACAAAAGTTTTCTGGGTTAAGTTAACACCAATGGGCATAAAGCCTGTTCCACAAAAATTAAATCTTCTAGTGGCCCAGAAAGCCTGGTAGTTTAAAATCATGAAACAACTAACTAGAATCACCCTGAATCCAGAAGTAATGGGAGGCAAACCCTGCATTCGCGGCTTGCGAGTCACTGTTGGCACGATAGTCGGACTGATGGCATCGGGACACTCACCGTCAGGCATTTTGCAGGCCTATCCCTACCTGGAAGAAGCAGATATATATGAAGCGCTTGCTTATGCAGCGTGGCGAGTTGAAGAAGTAGAAATTCCTCTCAAAATAGCGTGAAAATTTTGATTGATATGAACCTGTCACCTGAATGGACTATCGTATTTACTAAATACGGAATAGAGTCTCTTCATTGGTCTACAGTCGGCGATCCTCGTGCCACAGATCGCGTTATTATGGAATGGGCGCGAGTAAATGACTATGCCGTATTCACTCATGATTTAGATTTTGGCGCACTGCTGGCCGCAACCCAAGCTGATGCTCCCAGTGTCATTCAAGTGCGTATTCAAGACGTGCTGCCTGCTAATATAGAGGGTTTGATTGTGGAAGTGTTGCATCAATTTGAGCCACAAATTGAGTCGGGGGCGTTCATTTCTGTGGATGAAACGCGATCTAGGGTGAGAATTTTGCCGATTACACTGCGGTAACGCTTTCTGGCCTGTCCCACAAAAAATCAATCTGCTTGTGCAACAGGCATCTTGCCTGTTATTCAAAATAGTCAAGCCTGCTAATTAATATTACTAATTACCCATCGTGCGGCTGGTATAAGCATCCATGCTGTAGGCGGGAACGCGAACACTGTAATCAATTTCTGTTCCAGTCACCGATTTTGCCAGTTGTTCAAAAGATTCATCGTTCCAATTGCGATCGTGAATGGGCTTGGACTGTTCGCCCAGGAAATATGCTTGAGTACCAATTAAAGCTGCTGCGGCCCAGCCGACGATTAATAGAGCGATTACAATAGTCATTTTTGTTGTTTCCTTAAAGTTTTGTTGCTTTATGTAAATAAATGTAACAAAAGTTGAGAAAGAGCGTCAACCTAGTCTAGTGTCGTGAGAACCGTCCAGCAGGTAGTAAGAACCGCCCCTAATGCTGAGTATGTAGGGTGTGCTTAGGAATGAGAATTAAATAACTTACAATTTGATGATTCTTGTGGGATGGGCGTCCCGCCCGTCCAGAAAGGACGGGCGTCC
>JAJAYT010000396.1 GCA_026786085.1 Microcoleus sp. CAN_BIN18
GCCATTTCAGGCGCAGCATATCGCGACATTCGGGCACCAAATCCTCGATCGCGAAAATGACAGCCAAACCGACTGCTAAACTGAGTCCTGGCAACAGATTGGGATTGAGGTTGTCGAGTACAAAACTGGCAGTTAAAACACCTGTTGGGGAGTGCCAAGTGCGATCGTGTTGCCCGCGCCCGCTGGTTTGCCGCTTAGTAAATACTACATCTCCGTGGTGGAGTTTTGCCGCGCGGGCGATCGCCCAAGTGTTGGTACTCGCACAGGTATCTAAGGTGTGCAGCCAGTGACGGGGATTTGGGCACGGTTGTGGGGATGCGGGCACGGGAATTAAAGGCAATACAATTAAGGGCAATATTATCATGTTTGAATACTAATATATAAGTCGAACTGCACGAAAAAATAATAATATCTTATAGAACTTTCTACGGATTAACAAGCGCCTATATTCTATACTACGCAAGGGCTAATCATAAAAAAAACGCCCTTCCGTTATGTTTATTTGTACAGATTTACTTAATTTCTTGACAAACAGAACTCGACTATGTTGAGATGAATCTACAGGATGAAAAGCAAACAGCTCACTCGCATCTACGGAACTTAAGCATGAAACTTATTAAAGATTCACCGTTTAACTCTCAAAAGCCGTTTCAGAATTTGTTCGCCCCAGAAGAATTCGAGATTGACACCACAAACTTACTCAATTACGAAGCAGGCGCCAGCACGATCTCAGAACCAACACTCCCTGCACTTCCAGCCACTGACAAGAATAGCACTGAAGGCATCACCAGCTTTTCCAACTCGCTGAGTTTGAGTCCCCGCTTCCCCAATACAGATTTTACCCCCCCCGAAAAAAATAGAGCCCTGGATGCTCTGACTGGGGAAATTATAGGCGAAAGGGCGATCGACTATTCCGACAAAGATGCCTTAATCGGCGAAAGACGCACAGCCCAACTGGCACCAACAGTTTCAAATCCCCAAAAACCTCCCATCATCCAAAACGCCGAACTTAAGTTTACAGACAGCAACAATCAACCTTTTCCAAATAATCAGCCAATTCTCTTCATCACGGCTACAAATGTATTATTAGACAGCTCTGGCTTCCCACTAGGCAGTCAATTCAGCGACTTAATAGTCAAATTTTTCGTAGGCAGACAAGCTTACGAAGCAACAGTTTTGACAAACCAAAGTCGCACCTTGCCAAACAATCAATTTGAAATAGCCGTTCAAGTTCCCAACACCGTGCCATTAGGTGAATCCCGCATCGTCCTCAGCCGCAAGCAAAACGAAAAAGTTAGCCCAAATCCCTCAGCTCCCCTGCAAGAAGTCAAATATGACAGCACTCCTTACCGAATTGAAAACGACACGCAATACATCTTTGCCGCGCAGTGGACAGCAGATAGAATCTCACTTATTAACGGTGCAAATCCTGCATTTGTTGTCGGAGATACTAATAGCAGCAAACTGTTAATTGATAGCATTGCTGTAGGCACGGATGATATACTCGATCGACCGCGAGAACTAACTGTCACCAGTGACGGTAGCCGTGCTTATGTAGTGATGGATCGTTCGGGGCGCGTTGCTGTGGTCGATACGATGACGCGGCAACAGGTAGACACTCAGCCGAATACCGCTGGTATTAACCCGATAAATTTGCCTAGCGGTTCAGAACCTCGATCGATTGTAATCGATCCGCGCGATCGATACGCCTACATCGCAGACGGAAAAATCGGCAGCAACTCCATCTACGTTCTCGACATCAACCCATTTTCCTCCACCTATCACCAAGTCACCCAAACCATCCCAGTCGGTACAGCACCCGCTGGTTTGCGGCAAATAGCCCTTAGCAGCGACGGCAAAAAACTATTTGTTACCGCACCAAACGGCGCGAACAGCAAAATTTACGCCGTTAACATCGACCCCAAAGACCGACCAATCAGCCCCGGCGCGAACCCCAAAAAGTGGAATCAATTAATCGGAACTATCGCAGCCGATGAAGGAGTAGAAGGCATAGCAAGCACCGTCAATCCGTTAGCGATGACCTTCACAAACAGCAACAAAGATAGCAACGGATTTGGGGTACTGGACATTACTAATAATGACCCGCTGAGTTTTGCTGCAACCACCCGATATACAAATTTAGGGCTGGGTTCTGATTTTGATTACTTTGATGTGAATGAGGGAGTCGCGGTAACGGTACTGCCGGATGCCAGTTATGCCTTTGTTGTCGGCCGCAACAATAACACTGCATTATTCGGTCGAGACATAGCCAGCGTAGATGGAGACACGCGGGCCGGTAGCAACATCGGCATTATCAAAGACCCGCTGACTAATCCGCAATTAGTGGCAGCAACTCGACCAATTCCGGGCGGATTTGCAACTGATTTAGTGCTGTCAAATGATAGCAAGTATCTGTATGCTTCCTATCCCTCAATTACAGGTGCAGGCAGGGGAGTTTACCTGTTTGACATTGAAGAATTTATCAGAACTTTAAGCAATCCTGGTGAATTTCAATTAGATTCCTTAAATAGAGGTTCAAGCTCGCCTTTGTTTAACAGTTTGACAGCGCGTCCCGCGACGGTTACTGACTTAGCGAGAGTGCCAATTGATGATATCAATCCGGCAGCTAGTTTAGCTGCGGACTACCAGATTTTGACGGCAGTTGGCAATCGGTATACTTACGGTACGCCACCAGGAAGTAAGAAAGCTCCAGTTCCTGTAACTAATGCTCGCGGTTTGGCTGCAACACCCCTGGATTGGCTGGATTTGACAGGGCCTGGAGAGAATACAAATGACTTGACTCCTACTTTTGATTGGGAGTTCAAAATCCCTGATTCTGATGTACGCGAAATTAATTTGTTTGTCAGCACCTTCCCAGAAGGCGAGGGTCTGTTGCCTTGGGATATAGTCGTCAATTTACCGGATACTGAGACACCCGGTATCAAGGATCTGAATCTTGCTCAGCAGCGCGAGCTTTTGCAAAAATGGAATAGCGATATAGGCGTTTTTGATGACAACCCGAACCGAATCCTGACAGCAAATTGGACGGCAGAACGAGGGTGGGTTTGGAATGGAGGACAAAGCAATAACTCAGGCAAAACCAGTTTTACTCTCGATTCAAGTCGAACTCTCACTGCTGGTCAAACCTATCATTGGGCGGTTGAAGCACGGAGTGCTGACGGAAGGTTAAATACGGAAGTTGGAGAATTCAAAACCTCACCAGTTACCGATAACTCTCCTTTCAGCAGTGTCACTATTCTGACTCACGGCTTTGTACCTCAACTCAATCCGGAAGCAAGCCCACCCGAATTTTTTGAAATGGCAGACAACATTGCTAATGCAGGCGGTGATGGTTTGATCCTTAGCTATCATAAACCCACAGGTTTATGGGTGCCTGTAGATCGGTTTGGTCAAGTTATGCCTGACTTCCCTGAAGGTGCAAATCCAGCCACAACAAACTATCTCGAACAATTAGCTCTTTACATGATAGGCAAGTACGGCGATAAACCGCTAGTGCTTGTAAATAATTGGGCTCAAAACAATGAATCAACTGTGCCTGACTCTGGCTTTACAGAAGGTGCGGCAGACGCTTTCTACGCATCGTTAGTACAGCTAGATATGGCTTTGGGAGGAACTATTGGACAGCGGGACTCTCAAGGAAATCTGGTGCGTCTTTACGGCAGCAAAGGCAATATAATTCGCAACACAGGAGACTTGTTTAGTTCCCCCATGCACTTTATTGGCTTCAGTCGGGGAACAGTTGTTAATAGTGAAATTGCGCAGCGCCTGCTGGAAACATTCCCCTTTGCTGGTGGCTCAGATGAGGGC
>JAJAYT010000397.1 GCA_026786085.1 Microcoleus sp. CAN_BIN18
CAGGAAAGGTGTTATGTAGTAGGAGAAACTGTGCCGCGCGATCGGCTTATTCACGAAAAGCCAGCCAACATCGAGAAAACTGCTTGCAATTATAATTACATCGAGACGATTTGGCCGGAATTTTCATACTATCTACAGGATATGGACTTCTACCTCGGAGTCCAAACCAAGCGCGGCTGTCCTCACAATTGCTGTTACTGTATTTATACGGTGATTGAAGGCAAGCAAGTGCGGATCAATCCGGCGGATGAGGTGGTGGCGGAGATTCGGCAATTGTACGATCGAGGTATCCGCAATTTCTGGTTTACCGACGCTCAATTTATCCCGGCGCGCAAATTCATCGATGATGCGATCGAATTATTGCAAAAAATCATCGCCTCCGGGATGACAGACATCCATTGGGCTGCTTACATCCGTGCGGACAATCTCACGCCCGAATTGTGCGATTTGATGGTAAAAACCGGAATGAACTACTTTGAAATCGGCATCACCAGCGGTTCCCAGGAACTGGTTCGCAAAATGCGGATGGGCTACAACTTGCGCGTGGTTTTGGAAAATTGCCGCGATTTAAAAGCAGCCGGTTACAACGATTTAGTTTCCGTCAATTACTCATTTAACGTCATTGACGAAACCTTTGAAACCATCCGGCAAACTATTGCCTATCACCGAGAATTAGAGCGGATTTTCGGAGTAGATAAAGTAGAACCCGCAATTTTCTTTATCGGGTTACAACCGCACACAATTTTAGAAGAATACGCCTTTAAAAACGATATTCTGAAACCTGGTTACGATCCAATGAGTTTGATGCCTTGGACAGCACGGAAATTGCTGTGGAATCCCGAACCATTGGGTTCATTTTTCGGACAAGTTTGTTTAGAAGCTTGGCAGCGAAATTCTAATGATTTCGGCCGCGAAGTGATGGCAATTTTGGAGGAAAAACTCGGTTGCGCCGATTTGGAAGAGGCTTTGACTGCACCAGTGGAAGTCAAAGACAAACAGTTAGCAGCAGTCAAGTAACCACCAGGTTCGTAGTAAGGACTTCAGTCCTTCTTAATCAGGTTTGTAGTGAGGACTTCAGTCCTTCTTAATCAAAAGGGAAATAAGACGAAAAATGGATCGTCTGTTTCCCTTTTTATTGAACAATTAAAATCTCAAAAATTATTGCACGCAATCATCAATATTATGCCAAATTTCCCGACTAGAAAACCATCTTCAAATTATCTGTGTTAATCTGCATTAAATCTGCGGTCGATTTATTAAGGCCCCAGAATAAAAAGAGTTCTATTGTTGGGAATGCGAGTCCTCAGATGGATGCTGACTAAAGTCATCACTACAAACCTATCAAGCAAAACAAAAAGTCTCTTAAAAATCGCAGATGGAGCAAGTAGCGCTTAAGATGTAATTATATAGTTAAAACCAGGAGTGACAAGATGTTTGGTAAAGAGCGAGTTAAGGGAATTAAAGGATTAGGTCTAGTTATGGCGGGCATGAGTACGATTCCCTTCGGGATAGCTTCGCTTCACGGCTTTTTGACGGCTTCAGCAGAAGCAACTCCACTAAATCAACCAATTGGCAAAGTTCGGGCGATTCAATCTTCCAGTTTGCCGCCTTCTCAACCGCTGCAAATTGCTCAAGTTGAGGGATGTCCGAGGGCGGAAATGGTGCAATCTTTCGCAACGGCAAACTTTTCCGTATATATTTGCAAAACCCAGGAAGGCGCTATTTTTTACCGCGGCCTCAGCAAAAGAAATGGCAGCCAAATTAATGTGATGCAAGTAACTACAGGTGACGACGGAACCTATGAAGCGACTAACGGCAATATTATCTACTCGATTAACCCCGATCGCCTGCAAGTCCGCCAGAATGGTAAGGTGATTTTGACCGAAGCTGTCATCAAGTAGCAGTAATTGTTATTCAATAATCGATCGGATTAATTCAGGGTACATTTTATTAGCTGAACTCAAACAAATTGCAGATATTTTCAAATTTAGGCATAATTAAAAGAATAAAAGTCTGTATTACCAAAAGAGCGATCGCATTATGCCCTACAGTCAATTTACAATTACTAGAGCTAAAAAAGACTTTCATTTAACTATTGTGGAGGGAACTCGGTTTTTTCCAGAGCTAGAATCAATTAATCCCAGTCAGAGATTGACTAGCGAATTAGAAGATTTGCCTTGGACGATCGCAGTTGGCTCAGAAAAAGCCCGGTCTGAAGCCATTGTCTACCCAGTTCTGCAAGAAGTCCGGCGCTTGATGAACCGCCAAATCAGTTTATTTTCGGGACGGGAATTCAATGTCGATCCCAGTTGCGACCTCACCGGATACGTCGATTTCTTAATTAGTCGATCGCCCGAACAGCTTACCGTAGAAGCACCCGCGATCGTAGTCGTTGAAGCAAAAAAAGCCGATTTGAACGAAGGGATCGGTGAATGTCTGGCTGAAATGGTAGCAGCACAGCGCTTTAACGAAGCAGCAGAACACCCGATCGCAACTATTTACGGTTGTATCAGCAGCGGCACTCAATGGCGTTTTCTCAAGCTTTCAGGAACCACAGCGGCGATCGACCTTACTGATTATCCGCTGCTTCCTGTGGAAACCATTTTAGGATTTTTGGTGTGGATGGTTCAACAGACTTAGCAGGTTCAATTGCTAACTTTTGTTTAAATATCTTTCAATTAGGACGATCGCCACTATATCATCTACAGGCCGCGGCGGAGTCCGCATACCCTGCGGAATCAAGCGAGAAAGTCCCGTCGGAGGGTACATTTCCCAGTAACGATCCTTCGCTTCTAAACTGCTGTACCTCTCGTCAACCCGAACAATTGCGATCAAAGGCGACAAACTCTGCGTCAGTTTTTGTTTCCAACTCTTAGAAGTCGTTTGATCTCCAAGCACTAATAACTCAATAGGAAACTGTTCGCACAGAGATTGAATCGTAGATATGGCTGATTCTGACTGTACAACTTGATGGTAGCAAACTTTCTTATCTCTACCCATCACGGCGATGCCGCATTTGTCTTTACCCGGATCGAAACCTAAAATCATATTTATTAGTTCTGTATTAATAAGTTTGTAGTTGTGCTGTTGTAGTCGAGCAAACCAAATCGCCAACCTATATCTAATCTGACATTTGCATTCTTGAATGTCTCAAAATCTTTTTGGGCGATCGCACTTATTTTGCTTGACTTTTTTGCAGGATTGACATATTATATCATCATGGGAATCCGTGCGGCCATATAATGTCTAAAATCAGAAACCGGGTTTTTGTCACAATAATTAGGTGAACATAAATAAATATAATAATGTCATTGCGAGGAACGAAGCAATCGCAGGGTTTTGGGATTACCTCGTTGTATCGAAGGACAGGAAATATATCTCCCAATACGCTTGGGTTAAGAGATTCCTACAGGAAAAACCTATGAAAAATAGACACTGCGATTGCTTCGTTCCTCGCAATGACAATCTTAACTGAACAGTATTGATATATGTCCAACTACTTATTTGCTTCCCAGTTTTGATTTATCGAAAAAACCCGGTTTCTTTCACGGCGACGCACCCTACTATTTTGAATCGGGTGCAAAGATGAGTTCCCCCCCCAAAAAAATTAAAGCGCGCGCCAGAGGGTAAAGAGGAAACAGGGAAAAAAGCTAAAGGGCTAAAGAGTAGAGAAGAGTCCTCACAGGAAAGACGGGGAGGAAGGGACAGCCAAAGCTACCGCTACACGAAAACCCCCGTTCCAGTTCGAGTAGACCGCAGAGTAGTTGTAGCGGTAGGCCGCACGGCAATGAACCGCATTGTAGTTCCACGAACCACCACGCTGCACTCGGTAATTATCTGTTCCAGTTTCCCAAGAACTTCCATCAATCGGTGCGCCGTCATAGTTATAGTGCCACGTATCGCTGCACCATTCCGAAACCTCACCGTGCATATCATAAAGTCCAAAGGCATTCGGCCCAAAACTCCCTACATCTATTGTTTGTCCGTAAAATTCCCTGGGGTGCTGCACCATAGGGTTCATAACCGTTATAATTAACTAAATCTATGGTAATTGTCTCGCCAAAATAGAAAGGTGTTGTAGTTCCGGCGCGACAAGCATATTCCCATTCTGCTTCCGAAAGTAAGCGATAAATCTTCCCTGTTTTTTCAAAAAGTTTTTGGCAGAATTCTACAGCCGAATCCCAGCTTACATATTCTACAGGAAGTTTTTCGCCTTCGAACGCCGATGGGTTATTTCCCATCACTGCTTGGTACTGTGCTTGGGTGATAGGGTATTTTCCTGCATAAAAAGCCGGTACTGTTACTTGATGCTGCGGACTTTCATTCTTGAATCTATCTCGCTCTGTTTTTGGCGAACCCATCATAAATGTGCCGCCAGGAATGTAAACCATGTCGAGTACAACTCCATTACCTAAGTCTTCAGGGAAGTAATGAGCAAAGGACTTTCTGCGACTGTTTTCTTTTCCTTCAGCATCGACTGTGATGACATCAAATTCAAATGTAGGGATCTCGTCTTGAAACTGAGCTTTAATCTTTAAGTCATCTCTATCTTTCAGCAGTGAATAGGCAGTAAATTTCAACTGTATTGATTCATCGTGCAATGCTTGAATTATCAAATCTAAACCTGCTTCTCCATATTTCAGCGCTTCGGAGAGTGCGGCGATTCTCACTTCGACAATGGGTGAAGCTAATCGGCTTTTAACACCGGGTAGGCCTCCGAGTACCGCAGCATTGACAGGAATTAAATTTTGACCGCCACGGACGGCATCGTATTCTCTGGGTTGATTTTGATTTTCTGACATTACACCGCACGCTCCTGCATTTTAACAGTTGACAGTTGGCAGTTGGCAGTTGATGGTTGGCAGTTGATGGTTGATGGTTGGCAGTTGATGGTTGCATAGTATGGGAATCGAACCATTTATGCTTGACGGGTATTGGCTCTATTTCTGAGGTTATTTATGTCCGCACTTGTTGTGGCGATTTCTATATATATGACAATACGGTTCACTTAAAAATATAATTGCTCAGCGCGCACCTGATTTAACCGAGAAATGTCATAGTCTCTGCGATTGCTTCGCTAAGAGCTCGCAATGACAAAAAACATTAAGTGAAGTATATTGATATATATGGCGGCACGGATTCCCATTATTTAATGATATGTCAAGGGCGCGAAAATGTCAAGCAAAATTGTGGTTGGATCGCCCAAAATTATTGCTCAAATTCGATATGTCGATCGCACTTATTACTTAACTTTCAAATCTCCTCCGCCCGGTGGTTGTTGTTGTCCGGTACGGAAAACAACGACTCCGTTTGACAGAGCAACTAAATCTATTTTAAGCGGCCCGGCGATGTATGTGACATCTGCGGCGATCGCCCGAACCTCCAACGGTTTATCATACTGCTGTAGTCGATCGATAAAACCAGCCAAAGTTTCAATCCGATTGTCCGCAACTTGGACTCTACCGCCGACAACCCCGATCAGGCGAGCGCGAAATTGACAAGCTTCGATCAATTGCTGCAATTGCTGCCGCACCTGTTCTTCTGTCAAAGTCACCGGATCGACAGCAACCGCTGCAATCACATCTCCAGCCCGGAACACAACTCGATTGATTTCTGCTTCTGCAAATACCTTAATTCGCTTTTCTTCCCGCAGGTAGTTAGCACCGGCGACAATTCTGACTACATAATCTTGACCATCTTTAATCTGACTAATTAGTTGATCGATTTCCGCTGTAGTAATTTGTATAATCTGCTCTCTAATCTTCTTATTGTCCGGCTGCATAAGTCCGACGGTGGTTTTATTTGCTTCTTGCAAGAGTCGATCGATCGCGCGGCTTG
Source organism: Microcoleus sp. CAN_BIN18 (assembly GCA_026786085.1). GTDB lineage: Bacteria > Cyanobacteriota > Cyanobacteriia > Cyanobacteriales > Microcoleaceae > Microcoleus. Next base: position 5,839 of record JAJAYT010000397.1, read on the forward strand.
CTGTACCCGGATCGTTAATGCGAACTACGCCAGCAGCTAAAATTTGACCGCGCCTAATGGCAACTGTACCCTCGCGAATTGCCTGAAAGTCGCGTTCCAAAACTTGCATTTGCTGTTGCAAAACAGTTTGCTGCTGTTCGAGTTGAGTTTGTTGCTGTGCCAAGGTTTCTAAGAGTGCTTCCCTCTCGGCAATTACTTTGTCGCGCTCGACAATTGTTCGATCGCGCTCGCTCAGATTTTGCGCCCGCTGAGCAATTTCCTTGTCCCGCTGGGCAATTAGTGCGTTGCGATCGACAATTGCTGCGTCTCGCTTGGCAATTTCTCGATCGCGCTGGGCAATTTGAGTCTTTACCTGCTCTCGCTGCTCGATTAACTGTTGGCGATCCGCTTGCAGTTGGGCGATTTCCGATCCCAAACTTGTTTTTTGAGCTGAAACTGTTTTCAATTGGTTCTCGGTGCGATCGAGCTGAGCTCTGGTAGTCGATCGGGCCGTTTCCACCAATTTCAATTGTGCTTCGGTGCGTGATTTAGCCGCTTCCACAGTCGCAAGCTGTTCTTCAGTCTGGGATTTAGCCGCTTCTACCTGACTTAACTGCTCTTGGGTTTTCGACTTGGCTGCTTGCACGCTGTTGAGCTGCGATCGCAGCGAATTTAATTTTGTTTGCGTCTTGGCTTGCTCGGCATTAGCTGCTTGGAGGGATTGATTAATTTGCTCTAAATTGGCTCTAGCTTGCGCTTGAGCGGCTCTGGCTTTACCTAATTCAGTTTCAACTAGATTTTTTTCTTGAGTAGCTTGGTTGAGTCCTCTGCGGGCGTTACTGAGCCTTTTTTGAATCTCGTCTATTTGAAAAACCCCGGTTCGCAGAGGCTTGCTCGTAGCAAACAAAATGCCCAAAGTAAGCGCTGACAGGATGCTGCCGGCCATTACAGTCACAACAACAGCAGTATCACGGGGGCGAAGCTTGAACAAACTTAACCGTGCCTTGCCGACTTTCGTCCCAAGGCGATCGCTGACAGTAGCGATCACACCCCCCAACACTAAAATTACAAATACCAGGATGTATCCAGCAGTCATTCCGATTTTAGATTTTGAATTTGGGATTTTGGATTGAATCTAAAATCCAAAATCCAAAATCCTCTACTTTCTCGGCATCAAGTGAATTGCTGGCTTAAGGCTACCGGATTGTGGACTGTGATCTTTTTCTTGTGGATCGAGATCATAGTTTCTTGTCTGAGATCCCCCAGTAAACGAGTCACAGTTACCCGCGTCGAGCCGATCGCCTCAGCGATCGCCTGGTGGGACAGCTTCAAATCAATCGTAATCCCTTCCGTACCAGGCACGCCAAAATCCCGGCACAGAATCAGCAAAAAGCTGACGAGTCTCGAACCCATATCTCGGTGTGCGAGCGTTTCGATCATCATCTCGGTTTGCAAAATCCGAGACGACAGTCCCCGCAGCATCACCATCGACAGTTCCGGGTCTCCCTTGAGCGCTTTCTCGACTTGTTCGATCGGCAGCGAGATCAACTCCACCGGGGTAAATGCTACCGCGTGGTAAAATCTGTCCGATCGGTGTCCCGTAATCAGAGACAGCACCCCAAATACACTATTTTCGCGCAGGAGGGCGACTGTAATTTCTTCCCCTGCTTCGTACACCCTGGAGAGCTTCACAGCACCTTTAATGAGAACGTAGACGCGCTCAGCCGGGTCTCCAGGGAAAAAAATTGTCTTGCCCCGTTCAAAGTTTTCCACAATGGGTGGAAACGCCCCGCCGCTGATTTGGCGGAACACGGCTGCTAGCGGTCTATCATGTGTCACGACGAGATCCTTTGTACTAACCAATAGTTTTTAACTTGCCGATTAAGCTTATTGAGTAAATATACTGCCCAACCTCCAATATCCAGGGATTCTGTTACTGCCCTCTAATATTAAGGTAAGCACACGCTGTATGATTAAATCTAGCCCTTCTCTTAACTTTTGCAATTGTGCCCCATGTAGCTCCACAGCAAAATTAATCTCAATTGTGTCTCAATTGTGTCTCAATTGTGTCTGAATCAGTTAAATCTGAATCAGTTGTGTCTAAACTGGCGGGGTTGTCGCATATAGCCAACGAGAACGGTGCTAGTTGCTTCTAAAAAAAAATACAGATGATAGATTTGACCGGAAAAAATGCTCTTGTTACGGGCATTGCCAACAATCGCTCGATCGCCTGGGGCATCGCTCAGCAGCTCCACAAAGCTGGGGCTAATCTCGGCATAACTTATTTGAAGGACGAGAAAGGCAAGCACGAGCGCAAAGTCGCGGAACTTGTAGAACCGCTCAATCCCAGTCTGTATTTGCCCTGCAATGTCCAAAACGAGAGCGAAATTGAATCTACTTTTCAAACCATCGCCGACAAATGGGGCAAGTTAGATGTCCTGGTTCACTGTCTGGCCTTTGCCGGCAAGGACGAACTTTCGGGAGATTTCACCAACACCTCGCGCCAAGGCTTCTCCAATGCTTTGGATATTAGCGCTTACTCGCTGATCCGGCTTTGTGCTGCGGCTAAACCGCTGATGGCCGAGGGCGGCAGTATTATCACGCTGACTTATTTGGGCGGCGTGCGGGTAATTCCTAATTACAATGTGATGGGAATTGCTAAGGCCGCTTTGGAAATGAATGTTCGCTATCTGGCGGCGGAACTCGGCCCGTTAAATATTCGGGTAAATGCGATTTCTTCGGGCCCGATTCGGACTTTGGCTTCGTCAGCAGTTGGCGGCATTCTGGACATGATCCATCACGTTGAGGAAGTTGCGCCGCTGCGACGGACTGTGACTCAGCAGGAAGTGGGAAATGCTGCGGCTTTTCTGTGCAGCAATCTCTCTAGCGGGATTACGGGTCAAGTTTTGTATGTCGATGCCGGTTACGAAATCATGGGAATGTAACAGCTTTTAAACAGTTGACAGTTGACAGTTGACAGTTGACAGTTGACAGTTGACAGTTGACAGTTGACAGTTGTCAGTTGACAGTTGACAGTTGACAGTTGACAGCCAAGTTTTTAGACAGTTGACAGTTGACAGTTGACAGCGAAGTTTTTAGACAGTTAACAGTTGACAGCAAGATTTGCAAACAGTCAACTGTCAATAACTGTCCGTTGTCCGCTACAAAAGTGTTAATCCCAAATTACTAATTAATTCTAATGAATGACCAATTGGGAATTATGGAAATAATCGATCGCCCTCCTCTACCTCTTCCTCCTCCTGCAAGTTCAGTTCAACCAGCCAGGGCCGCCTTGGTGAAGCGGACGACACTGGAAACGGATGTCACTGTTAGCCTGAATCTCGACGGTATGGGAACTTGCAAAGCGTCTACGGGGATTCCGTTTTTAGACCATATGTTGCAGCAGATTGCTTCTCACGGATTGATCGATTTGGACGTACAGGCGATCGGCGATTTGGCGATTGATGACCACCACACGAACGAGGATGTGGGCATTACGTTAGGCCAAGCGTTGGCAAAAGCTGTCGGAGATCGATCGGGCATTTCTCGCTTCGGACACTTCATCGCCCCGCTGGATGAAGCATTAATTGAAGTAGTCCTAGATTTTTCGGGACGGCCTCATTTAAGTTACAACTTGGAAATTCCCACCCAGCGAATCGGCACTTACGACACCGAGTTAGTGAGAGAGTTTTTTTCGGCCGTGGTGAACCACACTCAAATGACACTGCACGTTAGACAGTTGCAGGGTGGAAATTCTCATCACATTGTCGAAGCGGCGTTTAAGGCATTTGCGCGGGCTTTGCGGATGGCGGTAGAAGTCGATCCTCGGCGCGCCAGTCGGATTCCCAGTTCTAAAGGGGTTTTGTAGTTTAGAGTTCGTAGTAGCGATCGATCGCTACTACGAATTATCCACGTAGGAGTGCAAATCAAAACCGCTGGAGCTAAAATATATCTGCGATGTAGTTAAAAACACCTTGACTTCCCTCGCCGTATTTGCCGATAAATTCATCAATTAGTCGATCGCTACACCTTTCTATAGCATCAGCAATAGAACTTTGTGCTAAAACTTGACTCGCAGATTGACGCAAAACCTCAAACAAATTGACAGTAAAATCAGTATCTTCACTGACAAAATCCCACAGTTCTCGACCGATTAAAGTGCTCATTTCCGAATTGGGCAGCAGTTGCTTCAGCAAACCAAAAGTTACAGTTTTATTAGTTCTCTTGCCGTAAGCTATGCCGATATAAGCGCGATCGCCAGCATTAATTTTTTCCTGAATTTTGTCAGCCCAATATACTATCTGGTCTTTATCCATATCATTCGGGCCGCTTTTGACTTGTATCCAACAGCGATCGCCATCACTGGTAGTTTTGATTGCATCCCATCCTGACTTACCGGGCGGACTTTCTGCACTTTCAGAACAAGATATCAATAGTTTTTCAATAAAAAATCCCATTGAAGTAACAATAGACCTAGTGGCCGCCATATAAACATTAAGTCTGACAACTTCTGCTGGAGTATCGAGATTTAACGCCCTAATTAAAAATGGGTTGGGATGAATTTTTTCTAAAGTAAGATTGTCAACCATAGCTAACTGCCGCCTTGTAAAGTCCCGACAGATACTAGCTAGAAAATTTTCAGATATAGTAAGTTGCAGCGAAAGCTTACCTGAAGATGTAAATGCTAAAATGTGTTCAATCTCATCGGGAGTAAATTTAAGAGCTCTTTTGCCATAAATACTGCTGATACCGTTTCTAAGTGTTTCTGCTATTAAACTCAGAAATTCTTCTAAATCCGCAAAGTGGCCCGCGAAAGATTGAGACTTTCTGGCAGGTAATCCCACTTCCTTTTCTAAGACAAACGTTAACAATTCATGAAGTTGATCTGACACTTTTATATATCCTAAAGTTAAATTCAAGTTTTAGTTATGCGAACAAAGAAAGTTGCTCAAATATTTCTCGCCCTTGTACTCGATCGCCTTTAATGATCTGGTAAAGATATTCACCGATCGCCTTTCCCAATAATACAGGAACTGCATTCCCTATCTGACGGTATTTAGAAGCTGTTGAGCCATAAAAAACCCAATCATCGGGAAATGTCTGAATTCGCGCGCACTCTCTGACGCTCAAAGGACGCAATTCATCAGGGTGGCACATATCTGTAGCCTTTTGATGGGGACTGGTTGTGACAGTAGGTGACGGTTTCTCCCACGCTAAGCGTCGATAAAAACCAACTTTACCGCCTTCAGATTTATATGCCCCTCCCATTGCTGCTTGTTTTAATTCGCTGGGTAAATCCCTCCAGTTTTGACCAGCGGTTAACAAACGCAAATACTTGAGACGATTTTCTGAGTAAGGGACAAATTCTGGCTGAGGGTCAACTAAATCTTTTAATCCTTCTCTAAGTGTCAGCCATTTGGGGTTTTTACCAGTACCTTTTTGACTGTGAGTTGGCAGGGGCAAAGTAACTGAATCATTACTTTTATAACCAATAAAAATGACTCTTTCTCTACATTGAGGAACGCCATAGTCAGCAGTATTGAGCAAATCATACACAACTTCATAACCAATTCGTTTCATCTCTGCCAAAATCACTTGTAAAGCTGCACCCGACATCTCGTCAGGTTCTAATTGCGGGGAACCTAAACCTCTCTGATCGTGAGGTCGATGTCGAATAGGAGATGACAGCAACCCCTTAACATTTTCCATGATAAAAAAGCGGGGTTTGATTTCGTCAACAATGCGTATGAAGTCCATAAATAAGCTACCGCGCGGATCGCTAACAGACCCGCGTTTTCCGGCTGTGCTGAAGGGTTGGCACGGGGGGCCGCCAGTTACTAAATCTACTTCATTAGAGCGCAGAGGTCTATCTAAACCTAATAGTTTTCCCGCTTCTTGCAATAGGGTTTCGGGGTTAACTTGGCAAATATCTCTCGGTACAGCGCATGGGGATAAGTGAGGACGATTTAGAGAGATAGTTTTGGTAGCATCAGGTTCTAATTCTACTAAACTTACTGTTTGAAATCCTGCTTTTTCGAGTCCTAAATCTAAACCGTAGGCTCCAGCAAAGAGGCTAATAGTTATCGGTTTGTTGTCAATCAAAGGTTTTAGCCTCAAGCTAGGTATTGCTGGTATGTTTTTGAGATTTTCTTTTAATGAACCGCAGAGGGCGCAGAGGACACAGAGAAAGAAAAAAGAGAGAAGAGAAGCCGACTCTATCTATCCAAACGTCGTCAAGAATCGGAAAGCCTGGAGCACGTGACTCGCACAAACGTAAGGCGAAGTATTGTAAAAACCTTGCCAAGCCGCTGCCTTATCTTCGTCGTATTTATCCGCTCTTTCCGGGTTTTTTCCCAGCCAATTCAACCGCACCGCGTGACCAATAAATACATCTAAAACGATGTATTCTTCTACTTTCAATTCTGGGTTGCGCTGGGCGACTGCGGCCAACTCCATCAGCGCCTCAATATTGACTTGTCGGTATTCTGGTGCAACGATTTTGTTCAGCAAATGCTCGATTTGGAGCGCGAAATTCTTTTCCCCTGGCGTCATTTCCGATAAAATAACATCGCTGTCCAAGCGATTTCGGCGCTCTAACTTATCGCCAATAATCAAGCCTTTGCAGTGCCGCAGCAGTCCCCAAACACTCGGATAAAAATCCTTCGGTACGCGGTTGACTGCACCTTCCATTTGCCTTTTCCTGCGCCATCCTCCCGCAGGCATTTGCGGTCCTTCAAAAACTGGCGCGACTACCCATTCAATGTCTTTTTCCGACTGTTTGACTCGCAGGGATTCTTGCTGTTTGAGGATTTGATTCATTTCCTCATATTCTGTCAACACTTGGCGCAGGCGATTTTTGATTTCAAAGGGACTTAGCTGCATTAAATGTTCGTAAGCTTCATTTTGCGTAACTTGCAATTCGCGGGCTAATTCGCTGGTTAATAGCAAAATGAAGTAGCTAACTCTCAGGGTTAGCAACCCTTTAAATAACTGTGGTTCGGCTTTAATTAGCAGGCCTAGGTAGATGAGAACTTCTTGAGTTAGAGCTCTATCGCGAACGTCTTCTCCGCAGAATTGGCGAATTTTGTCCATCACTTCCATGTAAGAACCAGGCCGCGAAATCACCGAATCTTCGCTGTAAGCTTTCCCCACCGCAATCTGTTTTTGCCGCACCAAAATGTCTGTCACCGCATCCGACAAGCTGATATCAACCTTGTCCAGCAAACCTGCGGCATGGCGGATGACTGCCCATTGGATTTTTGATTGCGAACTTTCTCCGGCTTTTGTATAAACTTCGTTGACCAAATCCACAACTTCAACTGTTTCTTCCGCATCTCCAAATCCTGTATCAAAATTCAACCCTTTGAGGCGAATTAACGTGTGCAGCAACTCTATTTGTTCATACAAATTTTCTGAACCACGCAGGCTGGCGAGCAATAAGTTGGGATTAGTTTCGCACTCTAATGTGAATTCTTGCGTATGACCCAAAGGCCAAGTTTTTTCAGGATTGTAATTCAGATAGCTGCGGGCTTCTACTGCACCTGTTACCGGAGATTCGGTGAATTCAAAATGTTGTATGAAATCAATTTTCTCGGTGCCAGCCGTCAGCATTAACTGATTGAGATTTCCCAGTTTTACAGGCGTATTTTCCGAGTGTCCGTCGCGGAGTTCCTTCATCAATTCCAGCAGCGCTTCCCGGCCAGTCTCCAGCATTGTGTGAGTCAGCATCAGCGTTACGGTAGGTCTTCCTAACTGATACCAGTGGCGGTGAATGTGAGCTATTTCGCTTTTGATTTTAGATACTAGAAAATGGTAGTCTAGAGTTAGGTAAAATTCTTCTCTGTCCAAAAATGAGGGGAGAAATACGATCGCCTCTCCGCGAATTTTGAACACCCGCGAAGTTGTCAGACTCCGCAGCCGGCGCACGGGGCGGCCAGTTAAGCCTAGTGGGTCGTTGCGTCCAATCTCCGCGTAAATAGCGGATAATTCCTTAGTCTGGCGGACTTGAATTGGTGCTACTTGCTTTGCAGTTTGGGCAGCAATGCCGTTAGCAGCCAATTCTGCTTGCAAATCTTCGTCTTCAGCTAACAGGGCAATTTGCACTAAAGGTTCTCTGTGCCGGCCAACGGACAAATGCCTTCCTAACGGGTCGATATCGCCAACTGCGATTAATCCTTCGTTCAGCAATTGACCGAGAAAATACAAACTTTGCGCCCAAACTAGGGGAATATTTTCATTGGGTAGGCGCTGCTGGCTGCGGGGATTTAACTTTTCTGCTTCTATATTTTCGGCGGGGACGTAGTACAATTCGGGTAGTAGAGGTAAACCAGAGCGATCGACTGCAAGAGCTTCTAAACGCTGTTGATAATATTGTACTTGTTCTTTATTTCCTTGAAATATGCCGTCCAAGAATAAATAGGTAAAGAATAGCGGCCACTCGCATTCAATGTGATCGAATTGCTTCAATTCTGTTGGTTCGTAATGCAGGCGATCGGCATCTTCTAAAACTGTTTGGTGTCCATCCCGCAGAAACCGCTTGCAGCCGTAATTTCCCTGCAATTTGTCGATTATTTTATTGCGAGTCCGTTCTACTAATTCTTTATCTTCCACTGCAAAAGCTGGAAAACTAATCACGCTCAATAAAGCTGCATCTACTTCTTTGGAACTAGATTCGCGAGGCAAAAGCGATTCCAAAGTGATGCGGCTTCTGGCAATTTCATCCGGCAAAACGTGAATTACAGAGGCTTGAGAACCGTTAACTCCGAACAAATCTAATCCATTCATTGCTTCCAGCGCTGCTTTTGCCATGCCAACGGAACTGGCATTCAATTCGGCACTACCGCGATTAATTTTATGGCCTCTTTCCCAAATTCCGTAATCGGGTGTGCGGTAAGCTCTACCAATGTAGTAAACTAAGTTTTGGACGAAATTTACTTCATCAATTGTAAAAATTATATGCAATCCCGATGCCGTCATTTGAGCAAGAATTAACAAGAATATAGATGTAGCGTCTAACTGCAAGTGTCCCCATTGGTCATCGCCGACAACAATACTTCCCGTCTGAGTATTGTATTTGGCGTGTAAAGCATCTAAGGGCGATTGAGTATTTTTAAAACTTTCTACTTTGTTGGCTTGCTGCATCATCGCAAACATCAAGCCGCGCATTAATTTAACTGTGCTGTGTTCGAGTTCAAATGTTCTGCCGCGATCGCCGTCAATTTTGCGGTAAGCTAAACCCAAACCCCAAATTGCGAGAATGCTGTACACGTTATCGCGCACCCAGGCATCGGTGTAGTCGCCGTGTGCAGTAACAGCGGTACTAGCGGGAAGCAAGCCGGTAATGGGGTTCTGACGCTTAAGAATGACGCTTTTGATCTGCTGGTAGTAATGATCTAACCGGATTTGTCGCTCTTGGGTTGCGATCGGCATTTGGTTTACCTTTTTTTCCTGATGCTAGCTGAGTTGCGGTGAATAGACTTTTAAATATATCAGAAATTAGAGTGTTTTGTCAATTCATATCAACACAAGTAGGTCATGGTGATATTTTTTTGTAACAATAGTAACAATACACAATCTGGGGATTCAAATCGCTACTAGACAAACGAAGTCCACTCCAAGCGGACTAAGAAATAAACCAGATATTTAAGCCGAATTTGGGAGGAGTTAAAAATTGTCGCCTGACATTTTTTACCGGTTAAAATAGTCTTTGATTGAGCGGGATAGAAGCCCAATCTACAAAAAAAATATTTTTTTGTGGAACAGGCAGTTGGCCTGTTCTGGACTAGGATGCAATCATTGCTTTTGCTTAAATTTTGGAGTGGCTAGACAAACCATAGCATTGAATGTCAATATAAGCTAATTTCAATAACTCGGTGTAGGAACCTCACAGAAAAAAATATGGATCGATCGCAATTTTCAGTGCTGGGACTACCAGTTCACATATTAGACGATTATGCAGGTTGGCTGATCGAGCGCCTGCATCAAGGGTTGGGAAGTCATGTGGTGACGCTGAATGCTGAAATGGCGATGCAAGGAGAGCAAAATCCGGCTTTAGCAGAGGTAATCCGAAAAGCTGAACTCGTGATTCCCGATGGTTCTGGAGTGGTGCTATACTTGCGGCTGCGTGGCAAATCGGCACGGCGGTTTCCAGGGATAGAATTAGCAGAATCGCTGTTGCAAGCAGCCGGAAAGTTGCCGAATTCTGAACCAATATTCTTCTTTGGAGGTTCCCCGGGAGTTGCGGGCGCGGCCGCAGAAACTTGGCAGCAAAAGGTTAACGGATTATCGATTGTTTCCGAACACGGCTATCTGTCGCCCAACGAGCAAAAAGACTTGGATCGAAGCTTGAAAGAAAAGCAGCCAAAACTAATTTTTGTGGGCTTGGGAGTGCCTCGCCAAGAGTTTTGGATTGCGGAACATCGGCATCTTTGTCCTGATTCGATTTGGGTGGGAGTCGGTGGCAGTTTTGATATTTGGGCGGGAACAAAAACTCGCGCGCCAGCTTGGTTTTGTGACAATCATTTAGAATGGTTGTATCGGCTTTATCAAGAACCTTGGCGGTGGCGCCGGATGTTGGCTTTGCCACAATTTGCATTGAAGGCTTTGGGGAATTTGCGAGGGTGAAAGCTCTGCTTAATAAAATAGGTTCGTAGTGAGGACTTTAGTCCTTCTTTTTCTGAGGACTAAAGTCCTCACTACGAACCTGTTTTACTGTTTTTGGCTAGACAATATAAGGAGAATCGATCGCCTTTGCGCGATTAATCGCCACCAACGTCTGGTAAATCAAAGCCGAAATCTCGGCGCGGGTAATGTCCCGCTGCGGTGAAAGCCGATCGCGCGCCGGATAATTGACTACAATCTTCAAATCAGTCGCTGTGCCGATCGCACTCAACGCAAAATTAGGAATTTGAGAGCGATCGGTGTAAACTTTTAGAGAGTCAGCATTTCCACCCTTAAGTTCCAAACCATTAACCAAAGATACGATCGCCTCAGTCTTAGTCAAGTTCTGGTTTGGGCCGAACTTCAACCCCGGAAACCCCGATAAAAAGCCTCCCCGATTCGCCCGCTCGATCGCACTTCTCGCCCAAAAGCTAGCAGAAACATCGATAAAATTGGTAGCAGCCACCTTCGGAATCGGACTAAACGCACTCACCAACAGCGCCGCATATTGAGCCCGATTCAAAATATTATCAGGGCCAAAAGAACCGTCAGGCAAACCGCTAATTATATTCGCCCCAGCCAAAGCTTCAATAAACTTTTCCGCCCAATGTCCAGAAATATCGCTGAACCTTGCACCGCCAATATTCGGATTGCCGCCGCCCTTTCTCACAGCAGCTTGCACAGCTTTCAAAGCATTCACTTTTCCGTAACCAAACCAATCGCTACGACGGTTATTAGAATCGTAATTTCCCAGGCGATTGCCAAACTGCGGATCGGGATCGGGATCGACAATTTTGTCGGCAGTTTCTTCGAGAATTTTTCGCACTTCCCGCGCCGTCAAACGAGGGTTTGCCGAAAGCACTAAACCTGCCACTCCAGCGACTACTGGAGTGGCGCTGGAAGTGCCTCCAAAACTGTTGGTGTAGTCCCCCGACTCGTAGCCGGGTGCCCCGACTCGATCGGCAGTAAACACCCCCAAACCAGGCAAATTCTGCGTTACCTCCGGCGGCGTGCTCAGATATCCGCTTTCTTGCAGCCAAAATCCCGGCGGGGCGTTGTTGCTGGGCGCGCAAACCGAGATACTGCTACCCCAATTGCTGTAGGAGGCTTTTTTGTTCAGGGATGTCGAAGCGCTGACGGTGATTACGTCTGGATGGACGGCGAATCCGCTTAACCATTTGGTTTGCCCGCTGAGGAGGTTGTTGGGCCAGCCTTGTTCGTTAATCGTGCCGTTGACGGGGCGGTTGGCGTTGCCGGCTGCGAAGACGATGACGCAACCTCTGCCGCCTCGCCCTTGGGTGGCTGCTTTGTTGATGACGGCACTCTGGCGCAGGGAAAGCGGAAAATAAACGGCGGATGGGCCCCAACTGCAAGAGATGACGGCGGCCTTTTTTTCGATCGCCCAATTGAACAGTTTTTCGACTGAGTCGTCGTCGAGAAAACCCGTAGTGCGGATGGGCATTAGCGCACAGCCAGGCGCGACTCCGACTATGCCTTTACCGTTTTCTTCCGCCACAGCAACACCGGCACAAGCAGTACCGTGATTGTCTGAATCTTCGACTGGCATTGGGGACAAATCGCCGTCTTTCAAATCGATGGGAGAAACTATCTTTCCCTCGCCTCTAAAATCGGGGTGAGTCATGTCAACGGAATCATCGGCGATCGCAATTACGATCGATCGCACTCCGCGAGTTATATCCCAAGCTGGTTCGGCAAAAATCTGAGCATTGGTAACGAGTTGATTGCCGCCTTTGTTGTTGAGATACCACTGTTTGGGATAAAGCGGATCGCGGGGAATGTAATGCTGTTGAGTCTCTACTAAAATGTTTGGTTCAGCAATCAGAACTTCTGGATATCTGGTGAGGCGGTTGGCGATTTTTATCGGGTTTTCGGTTGCTTCTTTGGTGATTTCGCAGAGAAATGTGTTGGGAATTCCTTCTATTTGCCGGACGATTTTTAAATCTGCAAAAGTGGCGATCGCAATTCGCGATTTTTCATCGACTTGTTCGTCAAATTGGATTGTAATGCGATCGGTTAAGTAAAAGAATGTACTCGGATTGTTGGCTGGAGAATAGACGTGGCTAGCAAAAGCTACTCCATCGCTAGCCCGGGCGGCTTCCATAGCCGTTTCTAGTCTATCCGGCGCAACCTGATATTCTTCGAGATTGCTTTGGGCAATGCGCCGCTTGAGTTTTGCCGGAATTGATGCCGCCCAGTCGTTGGATGTTGCTACTGTGGATGAGGGGCGAATCGTAAATCTATCCTCCGCTTTTGACAGCAGCAATTCGTCGCCACCGCGTTGTAAACTCAGTGATAGACTTGCTTCGGGAACTCCAATCCCTTGATAGTTGTGTAAGGTATTTGCAGAAAGTGCGATCGGTTGTGTCATCAGAAATGCCCTGTGTCGTTTTAATGCGATTTTACAAAGAAGATAGCGGAATGCGGAAAGCTCAGTGACTTTAGTCCTGGGATGAAAGCGAGGCGAGGGACTTCAGTCCCCTTCAATCTTTCTTAAATTTATTCCTAAAACTACGGGAAATTTCAGCAATTGTGCTATGCTGTAATAGTCAAGGTTAAACTCCTTTGTCCGAAGTGAAACAGGGACTAAGACACACTTTTAGGCATAAACCGGGGGACAAAGAGCGACGATAACTCTATAAACAGTCGGGGAC